>JAFSMW010000219.1 GCA_017447745.1 Thermoguttaceae bacterium | reverse complement strand
CGGACTCCATGTGACGCTCTACGTTTTCAACAACGACAATCGCGTCGTCGACGACGATTCCAATCGCCAAAACCAGACCGAACAGCGACAGAGTGTTGAGCGAAAAACCCAAAACCGTCATTGCGATAAACGACCCGATGAGCGAAACCGGCACCGCCAAGAGCGGAATAATCGCCGCGCGCCACGACTGCAAAAACAGAATCACAACCAGCGCGACGAGGACAATCGCCTCCAAAAGAGTTTGTTTGACTTCATGAATCGACTCCGCAATAAACGGCGTCATGTCGTAAACGATTGTATATTTCAGTCCGGGCGGGAAAGACTTCTCCAGCTCCCGCATTTTGGCGCGAATTCCGTCTGCCGTTTTCAGAGCGTTAGCGCCGGGAAGTTGAGAAATGGACAGCGAGCAGACTTCTGTATTTCGGTAGATTTCCCGCCGGTATTCGCCGTTCTCGTCTTTATGCTCGTCGTCGCGAAACGCCAGATCGCCTTCGATATAGTCGACCACGTCGCGGCTTTTGGAATCCAGTTCTACCCGCGCCACGTCTTTGAGCAGAACCTTCCCGCCGTCCGCGTTGGTGCGAATGACGATCTTCCCGAATTCCCGCTCGTTGACCAGTCGCCCCTTCGCCAAAAGAATATACTGGAACGGGGTCGATTCCGTCATGGGCGGCTGCCCCAGCATGCCTGCGGAGACCTGAACGTTCTGCTTGCTGATAGCCGCGGAGACCTCCGACGCCGACACGCCGCGCGTCATCATCTTGTCCGGGTCAAGCCAGATTCGCATGCTGTACTCTTTTTCCCCGTTGATGTTGGAGTCCCCAACGCCGTAAAGTCGGGCGATAACGTCTCGAATGTGCAGCCGGTGATAGTTGCTCAAATAGAGCATGTCGTAGTACGGCTCGTTGTCCTCGGGGTTCTCAAACGTCTTTTCGTGATAGTAAACGTTCCCGTCTTCGTCAACGTCTTTTACAAGCTTGCCGCCTTCGCGAACGGTTCCCTTTTTGAGAGAATACAGGTTGACGTACAGAATCGTCGTCGGGCTTTGCTTTTTCGTTGTAACGCCCAAAGAACGCGTCGCTTCCGGGAGTTTGGGCGTTGCGATTCCGACCAGATTCTGAACGAGAACCTGCGCCATGTTCAAGTCCGTCCCGACTTTGAACGTAACGTTAATCGACACCGCCCCGTTCTGGCACGAAGTCGTCATATAGAGCATGTCTTCCACGCCGTTGATCTGCTCTTCCAGAGGAATCGCGACCGTATTGGCAATCGTCTGCGGGTCTGCCCCGGGATACGACGCTCGAACGAACACGCTCGGCGGCGACACGTTCGGATACAGAGCCAGCGGCAGCTGGGTGTACGCCAGCGCGCCTAAAATTACAATAACTACGGATATAACGCACGCGAAAATCGGGCGGTCGATGAAAAATCTAGCAAACATAATTAGTAATTAGTAATTAGTGATTAGTAATTAGTAATTGACGCAAAGCGTTCCGCTAGAACCGCGTTAGCGGTTCAATGTTTGTAGCCGTGGGTGAAACCCACGGGGTAATTGACGCAAGGCGCCTCAATAATTACTAATTGCTAATTTTACATGAATCATTTATTAAAATCAAGCCGTTATATCAGAAAAAAATCAAAAAATGACTTCCTAGAATAACGTCAGACGACCGCTTGCGTAATTACTAATTACTCATTACTAATTACTCATTTTAATGGGGTGCAACTCTCCTTGACAAAATCCCCAAAATTGGGTATACTAAATAATATAAAGAATGGTTGTGAGAGGATTTTGTGAGACGCTTGCGTCAACTCCTCACTCCGTGGGTTTCACCCACGGCTAGAAATATTGAACCGCTACGCGGTTCTAGAGGAACGCTTCGCGTCAACTTCTCATTCATCCCTCCTAATTCCTAACTCAAAACCACTCCCTAAAGACTCAAAAATATAAATTATAATATGCATTGGTACGATTTGGATATTCCTGTCGCTCGACTTGCTCTGGCGTTGCTGGGACGATTTCTCAGCGGCGTTTCGGTTAGCTGGGAAGGCTGTCAGCCGGACACGTGTCAACGCGTGTACTACGCCAACCACACCAGCCACCTTGACCCGCTGGCAATCTGGTCTGCTCTGCCGCATTTTGTCCGGAATGTAACGCGTCCCGTTGCGGCAAAAGACTATTGGGAAAAAGGGATTATTCGCCCTTATATTGCTCAGCGTTGTTTTAACTGTCTGCTGCTGGAGAGAAAAGAAGTCAAGGTTCATCACAGTCCCATTACGTATATGCTCAACGAAATGGGAGACAAGTATTCCATAATCCTGTTTCCGGAAGGCACCCGGGGCGACGGAACGCAAATCGCCGAGTTCAAGAGCGGGATTTATCATTTGTGCAAAAAACGCCCGGAACTGGAACTGATTCCCATTTACCTGGACAACATGAACCGCATTCTGCCTCGGGGGCGCGTTTTGCCGGTTCCGATGCTCAGTCGTCTCATTTTCGGAGCTCCTTTGTGGCTTGAACAGGGAGAACCGAAAAATCAATTCCTCGCTCGCGCTCGACAAGCCATTATTGATATAAGAGATAAAGCTAACGAATAAAGAAACGAGAAATTATATGGACTTATATTCATTCATTTTAATAATAATTGTATTGGCGGTTCTGGCAACGACCTCTGTGGTTTGTTATTTTCTTAAACGTCAAAAAGAAACCGTTGACGTTAAAAGCCTGGAGCCGTTTTTTTCACGTTTGCGATTTTGGTGGACGCTGTTTGCCGTTTTGACAGTCTCGCTGCTATTGAAGCCGCTGTGCGGACATACCATTACAATCGGACTGTTTGCCATTCTCTCTTTTTGGGGAATGAGAGAGTTTCTTACTCTGACTCCAACGCGTCCAGCAGATCACATTACCATGTTTCTGGTTTTGTTTCTATGTACTATAGTTCAATATTTTCTTGTTGCATGGAATATATATGAACTGTACAGCATTTTTATCCCGACGTACGCGTTTCTTTTGGTGCCAGCCTGTATGACGCTTTCCGGCGACTCGACCCATTTTCTGGAACGCGCTGCAAAAATCAATATGGGCATGCTCATTTGCATTTACAGCCTTTCATTCGCGCCAGCGCTGCTTTCTATCCCCATTGACCCGTCTACCAAATCGTCCAATCTTGGTTTATTGATATTTTTCGTCATCATTGCACAAATCAGCGACGTTTTGCAGTACGTAATGTCGCTATTTCCGATTCGTAATTACGTCTCCCATGAAATCAATTCAACCAAAACGTGGGAAGGCGTTATCGGCTCAACGTTAATCGTCATGATCATTGGCGCCGGTTTATCGTGGACTACGCCCTTTTCCTATTTAACTGCGGCGTTGGTTTCAATGGCAATTTCATTTATGGGAGCTGCTGGATCCATGACGCTTTCTGCCGTCAAACGGGATCGCGGCGTTAGAGATTACGGCACGTTGGTAGAAGGTCATAGCGGCATTTTGGACAGAATCGATTCACTTTGTTTTGCTGCGCCCATTTATTTTCATTTGACAGTTGTTATAATCAACTAACATTCCAGGTAAAACAGGCCGATCATTCCATTAATAATAAAAGTACATCGCCAATGACTAACGCCAGCAGCTTTAATAATTTTGAAGAATCTGAAATTCCAGACAGAACCGTATCCACAGCAAAACGTCCGGAGAAGGCTGTCCTGGTTTCAGTGTTACAGCCGCGATTCACTTCAGAGGAAGCAGACGCTTTCATCGAAGAACTTGCCGGCTTGGCGGCTGCAGCTGGCGTAGACGTTGTTGCAACGCTGGCTCAGCGGCGAGCGACCCCGCACCCGGCTACGTGCCTGGGACAAGGCAAGGTTGACGAGCTTAAAGCGTTGGTTGAACTCCATCAGGCGGACGTTGTCATTTTCAATAACGATTTGTCGCCCAGCCAAACCAGAAATCTGGAAAACGATCTCAAAGTAAAAGTTATTGACAGAACAGAACTGATTCTGGACATTTTCGCCATTCGCGCTCAAACGTACGAAGCCAAACTGGCGGTCGAGCTGGCTCAACTGGAGTATTCCATGCCGCGATTAAAGCGAATGTGGACGCACCTTTCCCGACAAACCAAAGGCGGCGTCGGTCTTCGCGGTCCCGGTGAAAAGCAGCTGGAAGTCGACCGACGTCTGGCTCAAAAACGAATCAACGATTTGAAATCCGCTCTGGACGACATCCATAATCGCAAAAAACGGGAAGTTGCCGCCCGGTCGTCGTCCAATACAATTTCTCTGGTTGGATACACAAATGTCGGGAAAAGCGAGCTGATTAACGCTCTGACCAATTCAGACGTATTCGTAAAAGATCAGCTTTTCGCAACGCTCGACACCAGAACCCGCCGTTGGGAGATCCCGTCGTGGGGCTGCGTCCTGGTCAGCGACACCGTCGGGTTCGTTCGCGACTTGCCGCACCATCTCATCGCCAGTTTCCGCGCTACGCTGGAAGAAGCCGTCCGCGCTGACTTGCTGCTCCACGTTGCAGACGGTTCCAATCCAGACGTTTTTTCCCAAATCGAAGCGGCAAGCGAGGTCTTGCGCGACCTGGGCGTAGACGAAAAGCAGACGCTGCTGGTTATCAACAAAGCCGATCTGTTCGCCCCGTGGGACGAGTCAGGAAACGAGAATCTGGGAGAAGCTCTGGAAGAGAAGCTGCAAGAGGGCGACATCTCCGGAATCGGTCGCTATCGACGTCTCAAACGGGCGTTTCCCAACGCGATTTTTATCAGCGCTGGCAAAAAAATCGGGCTGGATCGACTGGCGGAAAAGGTTGTCGAAGCGTTAAGTCAGAATTACGCTAACGTTGAACTTCGCTTTTCCAGCGGGAACGGAAAATTTCTCTCGTTTTTGTCAGAGCACAGCGCTATTGAATCGCGCCAGTTCAACGAAGACGGAACTGTCAGCGTTACATGTAAAATTGCGGAACGTTTTCTCAACGCGCTGCCACAAAATATTCAGGTCAGAAGGCGAACCAGCGCAATTGGACGTTCCACAATAGAGAAAATTTCATTAAATCAGTCTGCGGCGCTCAACGACGCGGATATTATTCAAGAGGGAGATAATGAGTAGACGCAAATCTCTTCCGCTTATTTTAATTGTCGAGTCGGAAGAAAACGAAGCCCTGACGATTACTCACGCTTTAGCCAACGAAAGCGCCGTCTTTGCAACCGTTGACGCAAAGGAAAATATTAAAGACGTCATCAAGCAGTCGCCGCCGCAAATTTTCATTTTCTCCGTTGATGAAATCAGTTCGGATCAGCAAAGCGATATTATTTCGTTTATCAAACAGATCAATCCCAACGCTATTGTAATTGTTTTATCTCAACGCGCAGACCCGGTCAAAATAGTTGAAAGCATGAGATTTGGAGCTTTCGACTATCTGGTTAAACCGTTAGAACCGACGCGCCTTGTCAGTTCGATTTCCCAGGCGATCCATCAGCTGAAATCGCAAACGCCCTCGCGCAGCATCGATTCCATCCCCACAGACAGATCCCAGCTGTCAGACGCGTTCGCTCCGTTCGTTGGGGAATCCATCCTGACGCTGAGCATTCTTAAGAAGGCGTCTGTTTACGCTCAGCGGGCGTTTCCCATTTTCCTTCAGGGCGAAACCGGAACCGGCAAGCGGCTTTTGTCACGGTTGATCCATAACGCGTCTGGTCGAACCGGAGATTACGTCTACATTTCCCTTGAAGGACTTGACGACGACGCGTTTTATCGGGAATTTTATAGCGCAATTCCCCGCTGTAAGTCCGGGACGCTGTACATTGCCGACATCTCCAAAACGACGCTGCGCCAACAGCGGCTGATTCAGCAATGGTTTCAGGAACAGGAGATTCATTTTCCCGTCAATCTCAACATTCCAGATTTGAAAATTGAAGACGTTCGTCTTATTTGCGGCTCTGTAACGCCTTTGGAAGAACTGCTGCCAGTCGGCGCGTTCGACCAGAACCTGTACTACGCCTTAACCGCAAACTCGATTCGGCTATCTCCCCTTCGAGAGAATCTGGAAGATATTCCGGTTCTGCTTGATTATTTTCTGGAATCATGCGCTCAAAAGCAGGGGAAAAAGGCTCCTTCGTATCCCAAAGAACTTGTTACGCTGTTACGGTCGTACACATTCCCCGGAAACGTTCTGGAACTGTCAACGCTGGCGGAAAATGCAATGTCGTATTACGAAAAGGGAATGTTGTCACAAGCTGCGTTTCAGGAAATTATCGACGCGCGTCGAGTTAAAACGGCGCAAATCCTTCCTGAATACATGAGTCTGTCTGAAGCGCTGTCCAAATGCGAACCGCTGCCGTCCCTCAAAGAGGCGCGAGAATTGTACATTCAGGAAGTTTTGCGCCGAACGGAAAAAAACCAGTCCGCGGCGGCAAAGATTTTGGGCGTTACGCGCCAGGCGGTCAACAGCTATCTGTCCGTTCACCCGGAAGCCAATCCCGGCAACGGCGACAAGAATTCGGAAAAACAATAGAGGGTTCTTAAAGCCAAAATCGGCTTCCGTCTCTTTTGGACTCGATACTAATCTTGAACTGACGGTTCTGGTCATGTTCAATATTAATATCAACAAAATACCCGCGTCGCGCCGGACCGCAATTGACAAGTCCCAACCGATTCCAGTCAGAAACGCCCACGCATTCATGAATGTGACCGCAAATGCAGAGGTCATATCGAGTTTGCTGGATATGCTCTGCAACCGCTTTGCTTCCGACATGCTTCATGAACATGGCGCGATCCGCTTTGGATCCGTACGGCGGAACGTGAGTCAGCAAAATTCGGGCGTAGGATCCGAGGCTTTGTTCCAATAATGCCGCCGCTGATTTCGCGCCTTGTTGTAACGTTTGAGAAAGTTCGTCTTCCGTAAACCCGTAATCGACCTTGCGCCATTGCGGGACGCCGCCAAGACCATTAATCAGGCAGTCGCCAGCAATCGCCGCAGCCCCTTCCAGACTGATCCCTCGTTCTTTTAGACTCTCGGCGATCGCTTTCGTATCGCAGTTGCCGGGAACCGCATAAATATTTGACGATACGCTGGAAAGAATATTCAATACTGTATCCAGTTCCTTTTCCTTCCCAAAGTGCGTTAAATCGCCGGCAAGGAGAATCAAATCCGCCCTGCCGATTGTGTTGGTTAAAGACTTGAGTTTATCGTCGTATCCCTTCTTGAAATGAAGGTCTGACATGGCAATTATTCGCACTGATTATTCCTTTCGATTTACCAGGGTTTTACTTATTATATTCCAATTAATTCTTTCCATTCAAATTCCGCGTCGAGTTCGTCCAGAACAGCGTCAACCAGATTGACTTTGGAAGTCGTTTGACTTTTCTCGCCGACAAACAGTTCAGCGCTCTCGTTCAAATTAACATCCGCTTCTTGCAGCGTGAAATCAAAGGAATTGAGAGCCGCGTCACGCATCTGAACAGGAACGACTTCTGATTCAGGAATGACTGTAACAGACGTCGATTTTTCGATTGAAGCGACCGTATAAACGTCTTCCGTTTTGAGCTGATAACTTTCAGCCGTTTGAATAGCAACGGGCGGAAGAGGGACAGGCGCTGGCGTCTGAGACTCTATCGGTAGAGCGGCGATTTGCAACGGCGTCGATTCCACCGGAGCGGGCGTCAGCTCAACCGAGACTGTCTGTTCAACCGTTGTTTGAGGCGTCAGCAAAGCAAACAAATTCGTCGGCAAACTGGCGGGAAGCGCCGCTGGGACTGACGCAACGTTTTTAATCATTCCAAAGTTGATGGCAAAGAGAATAAAGTCGTCAACGTTGACAGAGCCGCTTTTGTCAAAATCGGCAGCGCAGGCGATCTGCTTCATCTGCTCTGACAGCGGAGAGGAAGCAATAGACGCTTCGTCTGTGTTCGTTCCGTATACCGTCGCGAAGAGAATGAAGTCGTTCACGTCGACCCGCTCGTCACAGTTGAGGTCGTAATCGTACGGAACGATGGCAGTTTCAACGTCGTTTGAACCGACCGAAATTGGAGCGCCCGTTGTATTGATCGGCAAACCTCTGTCCGGGTCGCCGTTGGAACTAACCGGTTCAAACAAAAGCTGCGCCATGAGAAACGCTGCGCCTTCTTCAGGCGATGACGATTCAGTGGGAGTAACCGTTATCGACATAGTTGCTACGCGCGGATTGGCGTCGTCGATGGAATTGACAACGACGTCAACGCCCGCCGGCGACTGGAGCGAAGACAAAACAGGCGCGTAAATGGTTGAATCGTATACAATCGACGTTGTATACGGCTGGACAACGTAGCCGTCAGTCCAAACTTCCAGATAGAATTTCGACCAGTTGTCTACTGAGGCGATTGATTCTGGAATCGCATCAGCCGATGTCGTATTCTCGACATCCGTCTTGGTATTTTCTGTCTGAATTGTTCCGTAAAAGCTGACAGGGGGCAGTTCAACGGTCAGCGTTCCAGGCTGATAGATAAAAACGTAGTTGTCGTCTTCCGCGCCAGAAACGATTATTTCATACTCGCCGACGCTGTCGAACTGGTTGTAACTGGAAGTCGCAGCAGCAGGGATATCGATAACAGACTCATCTTCCCCGTTAACGAAGCCCGAGTACGTTACCGTATACGCTGGCGCCGCATCAGCATAGGTAATTGACTGATCGTCAGCAGTTGCCGTCAGCGTCGCTTTGCCAATTGAGAAGGTCTGCGTCGTCGTTCCAGTCAAGACGTAATTCGCATTGGAAATCGAAGCAGTCGACGTATAAGCGTCAGCGTCTTTGACGAGTTTATTATACGTCAACGACAATCCGGGGGCGTCGTTATTAACGGTTCCAGAAACGACCGCGGAAATAGTCCGCTGTTGACCGTTGTAAACCAATCCTTCATAATCGTCAAACGAAACCGTAACAGCTTTCTGACCAACGTTGAGCGTTCCTGTTTGATAAACGAAGTTGTAGTTGTTATCGGAAGCCCCGGACGCCGTAATCGTGTATTCGCCGACGTTGTCAAATTGAGCGTAGTTTGACGCTGCGGTTGCGAGCGTATCGATAGCAGACTCGTCTTCACCGTTGACAAAACCGGAATACGTAAAAGTATATTCAGGAGCCGCATCGCCATATGTAATTGACTTATCGTCTGCCGTTACCGTCAGCGTCGCTTTATCAATCGAGAAACTCTGCGTTATCGTTCCAGTCAAGACGTAATTCTCATTCGAGATTGAGGCGGTCGCGGTATATGAACCCGCATCTTTGACTGTCTTGTTGTACGATAGCGTCAAACCTGTGTCGTCGTTATTAACCGTTCCTGAAACCGCAGCGGTAATCGTCTGTTCTTGTCCGTTATAAATCAGTCCATTGTAACCGTCAAACGAAACAGTCAAGGCTTTCAGACCTACGTTCAGCGTTCCCGATTGATAAACGAAATCGTAATTGTTATCATTCGCACCGAAAGCGGAAATTGCATACTCGCCAACGTTGTCAAACTGAGTATAGCTTGACGTCGCGGTCGCAAGCGTATCAATTACAGATTCATTTTCCCCGTTAACGAAGCCCGAGTACGTTACGGTATATGCAGGAGCCGCGTAGCCATAGGTAATTGACTTGTCGTCCGCCGTTGCTGTCAACGTCGCTTTGTCGATTGAGAAGTTTTGAGTCGTTGTACCGGTCAGGACGTAATTCTCATTGGAAATTGACGCGGTCGCTGTATATGTCCCTGCGTCTTTGACCGTATTATTATACGACAAAGTCAATCCGACGTCGTCGTTATTGACGGTTCCAGAAACTGCAGCGGAGATTATTTGTTCTTGTCCGTTGTAGATTAACCCGTCGTAATCGTCAAAAGAAACTGTTACCGCTTTCTGCTCAACCGTCAGCGTTCCTTGCTCATACACGAATTTGTAATTATTGTCTGAACCTCTTCCGACTGTTATCGAGTATTCTCCAACGTTGTTGTATTGAGCGTACGACGACCGTGCAGATGGCTTGGTATTAATAACGGATTCGTCTTCCCCATTGACAAAGCCGATAAACGTTACCGTATACGTTGGCGCAGCGTCGCCGTAGGTAATTGACTGATTGTCTGCCGTTGCGGTCAGAGTCGCCTTGTCGATTGAGAAGTTCTGCGTTGTCGTTCCGGTTAAGATATAATTCCCGTTGGAAATAGAAGCGGTAGCGGTATAAGCGTCAGCGTCTTTGACTGTCTTATCGT
Organism: Thermoguttaceae bacterium; assembly: GCA_017447745.1. Classification (GTDB taxonomy): domain Bacteria; phylum Planctomycetota; class Planctomycetia; order Pirellulales; family Thermoguttaceae; genus RUG11551. The sequence continues at coordinate 44,959 of JAFSMW010000219.1, read as the reverse complement.
ATGTCAGCGTCAACCCGGCGTCATCGTTATTAACGGTTCCAGAAATTGCGGCAGAAATTGTTTGTTCTTGTCCGTTATAGACCAGTCCTTCGTAATCGTCAAACGAAACTGTTACAGTTTTCTGCTCAACCGTCAGCGTTCCCGTTTGATAAACGAAATCGTAATTGTTATCATTCGCACCGAAAGCGGAAATCGCATACTCGCCAACGTTGTCAAACTGAGTATAGCTTGACGTCGCGGTCGCAAGCGTATCAATTACAAATTCATTTTCCCCGTTAACGAAGCCAGAGTACGTTACGGTATATGCAGGAGCCGCATTGCCATAGGTAATTGACTTGTCGTCCGCCATTGCTGTCAACGTCGCTTTATCAATTGAGAAAATCTGCGTTGTAGGTCCAGTTAAGTCGTAATTTCCATTGGAAATTGACGCGGTCGCGGTATACGCCCCAGCGTCCATGACAGTTTTATTATACGACAGCGACAATCCGGCGTTATCATTGTTGACAGTTCCTGATACCGTCGCGCCAATTGTCCTTTCTTGTCCGTTGTAAACAAGTCCAGAATATCCGTCAAATGAAACCGTTACAGCTTTCTGACCAACGGTCAACGTTCCCGGCTGATAAACAAAATTGTAGTTGTTATCAGAAGCCCCGGAGGCGTTGATTGCGTATTCGCCAGAGTTGTTGTATTGAGTATAGTTTGACGCAGCCGAAGCGGTTGTATCAATCACAGCTGCATTCTCGCCGTTGACGAAGCCTGTATAAGTTACCGTGTACGCTGGCGCGGCGTCGCCGTAGGTAATCGACTGATTGTCCGCCGTTGCAGTCAGCGTAGCCTTGCCAATCGAGAAGTTCAGCGTCGTCGTTCCAGTCAAGACATAATTCGTATTGGAAACAGACGCGGTCGCGGTATACGAGCCAGCGTCTTTGACCGTCTTGTTATATGACAGCGTTAATTCAGCATTGTCGTTATTGACTGTTCCTGAAACGGTTGCAGAAATTGCTCTCTCTTGTCCGTTATAGACCAGTCCGGAATAATCGTCAAACGAAACCGTTACGGACTTCTGTCCAACCGTCAGCGTTCCCGTTTGATAAACGAAATCATAGTTGTTATCGGAAGCCCCGGACGCCGTAATCGTATAATCGCCAACGTTGTTATATTGAGTGTAACTTGACGCTGCCGCTGCAAACGTATCAATAACAGACGAGTTCTCGCCGTTGACGAAGCCAGTATACGTTACAGTATATCCCGGCGATGCATCGCCATAGGTAATCGACTGATTTTCCGCCGTTGCTGTCAGGGTCGCTTTGTCGATTGTCGAAACGATTGCGGAAGAAACGTAGTCCGCGTAACCGGCGCGTTCCACTTTAACCCAGGCGGTGTATTCGCCCGCGTTTGCCGCTTCAGGAAGCGTCGAAGACCATTGGATGCCGTCGGTCGAATAGGAAACGACGTCGTCCTGTTCCAAACCTGTAACAGACTGAATCAGACCGTGAGCTGCGCCATCGTAGGTTCCTGAATATCCGACTGCCGAAACGCCGGAGATAATACCTTCTGGATTCGTCGAAACCGTTCCGCTGATTTTGTATCGACCCAACGAGCCGTAATTGGAATACCCTAGTTTGGTCGCGCCGTTTTGATCTGTATACCAGTACCCGCCGTCAGAACCCAATTCTCCTCGCTGGTCGCCGGAAATAACCAGATAATACGTTCCCGCCGCAGAAATGCTGCACTGAATCGACGCATCGCATGACCAGTCGGAATCGTAAACGTAAATGGAATTCCATTCGGAGTCGAACAGTTCCGCCTTGACGTCAAGGTTGGTAAGATTGTACGAATACCCCATCTCGGCATAGGCGTAACCGAAACTGTCAACCCCCTTGATTGTCATGTCGACAGAGCCAACGTCAAGCGTGAGCGTATAAACGTCGTTGTCGGGGTCAGCCAGAACGGCGTCCTCGCCTTCGCCAATCGTTTGACGTCCAATCATGCCGGTATAGGCAATTTCCGTCGATTGTCCAAATTCCGGAGCGGAATCGAGCAGAACCGTCGGCGTTCCGTCCAGCGTATGCGCGCCGTCCGTCGATACCGACGCGACGTCGTCGTCAATGAAAGGGATGTAGCTTGATATAATCAGTAGTTCGTTCTGGCATTCATCCAGCTTGTTAAGCGTTTCGCCGCTGTTGTTTGTAACAGTCTGAGCGCCTGGGTATTCGCCCATCGTCCACTGAACCATGCTGTAGGAATAGCCGGACCCCATAATCGGCGCCCAGTTTTCCCGACCGCTAAAGTAGACGCTGTTCCCGGAATAGGCGCTGCTGCCGTCGTGATACAGCCCCAGCGTATGCCCAGCTTCGTGCGTTACAGATTCAGCATCGTACTTTTTGCCTCGCAGCCAAACAAAGGCGACGTCTTCGACCATTTCCTGGAACGTGCCAACGAAGGAAACGCCGGACGTTGAAACGGTAGAATTGGACGGCGACGAATTGTCGGAATTCATGCCGTAGTTTTTGCCGATAACGATTCGCTTCCCCCATTGCAAATCGGATTCCGTGTTGTCGTACAGAATTGCGTCCAGCCCCGGAAAGACAGTTGTAACGTTGACGTCAAAGGGCGCGTAGTCCTCCGCTACTGTTCTCCAGATGTACAAAATGTCTTCCGCGGAATAATACGACCCGACGCTGGCGTCGACGCGAATAATATCGCCGTATTCGTCTCCGTTCCAGCCGGTAGCCGTTACCAAATGTCCGGTAAAGTCCAGATAAATCGTATAGTTGGAATCGGGTTTGGACGACAGATTGAAAACGTTGGTTTCCTTCGCGCCGTCGCCGTCCAGGTCGACGTTGTACCCGGACAGATCCAGCGCTGCAATCGAGCAGCTTGTTTCAGACCAGCTGGACTTGGCGTTGGAATCTGTCGCGTCCGCCTGCACCCGCGCTGTTGCCGTAACGCCGTTGATTAGCGTAGGAAGAGTAAATGACGTTGACGTCAGCCCGGAAATCGTATACCACGGCGAGTCGGTCATTTCGTCGCCGGTTATCTGATAGGTTATCGTATAAGTCGAAGCGTTTTCGGTCGCGTTCCACGAAATCGTTACATTTGTCCCGCTGACGCTTGAAGAAACAGTCGGGGCGTCGAGCGGCTGAGCGATTGTCTGCGATTCAAACGCGCCGAGGTCGATATTGGTATTGTTGAAAATTCGGGTATTGCCAGCAATATCGTTCGATTGACTGGTCAGACCAAATTGAGCGGCAATGTCGTTGTCGCCGTCGTCCACGCCCAGCGAGTTTGGCTTCAGGGCGAAGTCCGTCTTTAAAGAAAAGTCACCGCTGTCATTGACAAACGATGGAGAGCCGGACGAATACCCGCCGTCGATCGTCTCGTCGCCTGCGGTAAACGAGCCGTACATGGACGAAATGAGGTTGTTCTGTCCCCACATGGAACCGGTGCCGGTGTCGCCCTGCATTTTGTACACTGCCGTGCCGCCGTCCGACTGAATGATGGTATTGTACAAATAGGCGTTGCTGACGGAATAAAGTCCTCCGCCGTTTGTAGCATAGTTTTTGGCAATCGTAACGTTTACCAGCGTAAAGGACGCGGAACTATAGTTGTTGTTTTCGTTAGCGTAGTCGTAAACGTTGTTATAAATTGCCGACCCGTAATAGGAGGAGTTATTGAAAAAGAGACTGTTGGTAATAACTGTCGAACCACAGTTGTTGCACATAACCGCGCCGCCGCCGTTGCCTGCCCAGTTGCCGCTAAAGACGCTGTCGGATATCGTCAGCGTGGAGACGTAGCCTTCATGATAAATCGCCCCGCCCATCGTATTAGCAGTATTGGACGTGAACTCGCAGCTGGATATCGTCAAATTGCCGGTATTGAAAATCGCCCCGCCGTAGGTGGAATAGACGGTTCCGCAAGCGTTGGAATCAAACCGGGAATCCGTAATTGTAACAACGCTGTCGTTAGACGCGATATAAATCGCCCCGCCGTACGCGTCGACGGAATTGTTGGATATAACAGACGACTCAATTGTCAAATTGGCTGTCGTATAGATAACCGAGCCGAATCCCGCCTGATTGGAGTTGAACGTACAGTTGAAAATCGCAACGTCTCCCTCCGCGTTAATAGCGCCGCCCCAGCCCGCAATCGGCGTTCCGCCGTCAAGCTCCAAGGCGTTTGCCGCGCCGGTAATCGTTAAACCGTTGAGAGACAGGTCGCCCAATTCCGCAACGTCGAAAATCTGACCTCCGTTTCCGTTAATTGTCAAGCCGGAACTCAAGGCAGAGGCGTCGATAGAAACGGATTTGTCAATCGACAACGAGCCGAAACCTTCGGATTGATTCAGCGTAATCGTTGACCCGTTCAAGCTGGAATCGAACGTAACCGTATCGCCGCTGGAGGCGTACAGAATCGCTTCCCGGAGGGAAATCAAGCCGTCGGTAGAATCGACAGCGTCGTTAAGCGTTGTAACAACCGTCGATTCAATTTCGTGATCGTCAAACAGTGTGCACGTAATCGTATAGTTCCCCAACGAGCCGTAGTCGGAATAATCCCCTGCGCTGTAAACGCCGTTGACGGGCGTTCCCTTTCCTTCGCCTGTAACGCGGAGATAATAAACGCCGGGTGTTGTAACGTAAATCGTAATCGTTTCGACAATATCCGCGTCCTCGCCGGTATGGGGCGCAGCAGACGCGACGGCGCTGTAGTTGGAATCCGTATCGCAATAAACGTCGACGTGGGCATTGAGGTTGGAGATGTTGTCTTCGGGGATTGACGAATATTCCCCGCCTACTTCAAACGAATAAATTCCCGGCGTAAGTGACAATTTGTACCAGTCGTAATCTTTATCAATCTGGCTCCCGCTGTAAACGTACGTAGACGACGAGCTGGTAATAACGCCGGACGCGCAAACGCCGGTAGAGTTCAGCGTCAAAACCGTTGCGGCAGACGCAGAATTGTCGCTGTCGGTTTTGAACGACAGATACTGGTTTATCTGTTTGACGTCGTCCTGAGATGTGTTAGAGGCTCCGGAATATTCACCCTTGCTCCATTGAGAAAGAACCTGATGGTACGGATCGCCCATAATCGGTCCCCAGCCGTCGGATCCGGCATAGTACTCAGAGCTGCCATAGCCATCGTGACTTAATCCGAGCGTATGACCAATTTCGTGCGATATTGCGTCGCCGACATACTTGGGTTCATAATTAGAAAGACTGCCCGGAAAGACAAACGCCGGCGAATACAGCGAGGAACTGTTTGAGGTTCCGTAATACCAGCTAAAAACGCCCTTAAAAGCAATCCCGCCGACGTTTATTCCCAAAACTTCTTCGCTCGTTCCGCCGATAGCCGCCCTCATGCCGTACTTTTTATCCCGGCTGGACGTAATAGTCAGGTCGTCAAGAGAGGTAAACTGCGTTGTAACGTCAACGTCATAAATAGCATAGTCTTCGTAAACGGCTTTCCAAATGAAATAAATGTCCTCAGCAGTAAACAAGTCAAGACACGAGGGCGTAACAATGACGTCTTGATTCATATAATTTTCGTCATTATTCCAGTTCGTACCGTACGTTAAATGTCCGTTGAAGTCCAGATAAATGGTCTTGCAGGACGCGTCCGTCGACCAGTCCGATTTGGAATGAAGCGTAAAGACGTTGGTTGACGTCCCGTCGATATCGACGTTCCATGAAGACGTATCGACGGCAGCTATGGAATACGTAAAGACGCTTGACCACGTTGACCCGTCCGTTGGCTTGTACTGGTACTGAATCGTCGTGCCGGGAATCGTCTTTATCGTACAGTAGGAATCCGAGAGGTTGAGCGTATAGTAATCGGTATACGAAGAACCGTTGACTTCCGGATTGTTAAACTTGTAACGGAACGTATAGTCCGTCGCAGTTCCGATGTTCTGCCAATCAAACGACAGCGTCCCGTCGCTGGAATAGATAACCGTCGGCTCCATATAAACTGTGTTGGAAATCAACGCAGCTTGAGTCGTTCTTGCCGTTGTAACAGCGTTTCCGTTGGAGTCGACCAGTGCGTAATTGGACGCCAGAGCGTTTGAGCCATTGCTCAGAGCGACGTCAAAGGTTGCGTACTGCAGCCCCGCCTGATCGGAATCGAAAACGCCGTTGGTTGTTGATAAAACAAGACTCTCCCCGTTCGCGGCGCCGCTGAGGGTATACGAGTTAAGCGTCGCGCTGACGTTGCCGGCTTCGTAATCCCGCCCGTTGGCAATCAAAGAGGAAATTGTAACAGGCGCTGCTGAAATTACAAACGAGGACGAAGATATATAGTCGTCGTATCCCGCTGCGCTAAAGCAAATCGACAGATTGTAAACGCCGGCGTTTTTCATCGTCGGGAAAGCGTTGTTGGTCGTCGTTCCGTTGTACGTAACCGTATACGAATAGGAAACCGTCCCGAAAGTCGTAACGACCGGCGTTTGCGCCGCGCCGTTGTAAACAACGCCTGACCAGTCAACGTGAATCAAATCCTGCAGCGACCCGGTTGACGCCGTCGTCGCGCTGACCGTTGACCAGAGGGAATCCTGATAGTTCTCCGACCCGGCTGGCGCCAAAGCTTTCAGGCGGAAATAGTACGTCTGATTGGATTCCAGAGAGTTGATTGTCGCGCTGGTAACAGACGCCCCCAGAGTTTGCGTTACAACTCCTGCTGAGAAGTCTGAACTTGTTGAGTATTCCAGCTGATAGCCGAAATTGTCAACCGCCGTCCACGCCAGGCTGATTGAGTCAGACGTCGGGTCGCCGACAACGGACAGCGCTGGCTGATCCATGTATACCGCCGGCTGGTATTCGTACGCCCCGATGTCGACAGTGGAATTGTACGTTCTGACGCCAAAGCGCGAGATGTCGTTGGAAATGGAATATCCGGACGCCGTCAGATAACTGTTGCTGCCAGCGTCTACCAAAACGGAATCCGAAACGAGCCGATAGTTGGGCGTATTGGTCAGATTCCCGGACGAGTCGAACTGCGGCGCGACCTTGAACCCGGCGTCTTCAGCTGACAAATCGGTTTTGTATCCGGAAAGATACCCGCTTCCATAACGGGAGTTGTGGAGCGTCATCGTTCCCCAGTTATAGAAGTCAGCGGCTCTGCTGGCTGTGCTGGACTCTCCCCCGTTTCCGGTTATAACAGAATTGTATACATTGACCGTGGATTCTTCAGGAGTATTTGCCAGCCCGGCGGCGAATCCGGACGAACCAGCAGACCAGTTCCCGGATATTGTACAATTGTATATATCCAGATTTGTGGCGGTATAGGTTGTAGACGTCCCCGATGTTGTATACGTAATCGCTGAATTGCAAATCCCGGCGCCGTATCTCGAATTGACGTTATTGACAATCAGACAGTTGACCAGCGTCGCCGGACCGAAATTGGCGATACCGCCCTCGGCGTTGCCGGAGATTATAGTCGAAACGACGGTCAACGTTCCCATGTTCTTAATTCCGCCGTTGGCGTTGTTGCAGACGTTTGAATTCAGAACCTCTAAAGTATCCCAGTTCAAAATGCCGGTTTGCGAGTCCGCAACAGTGCAGCCGTCCAGCGTCAGCTTTCCGGATCTGACGGTAATCGTTCCAGCTGGCGTTCCGTACGACGATCCATCTAAATAGCGAGTTCCGCCGTTTGTCATCGTCAAGCCGCGAATAGTAACTTCCGTATCCGATCCGGATATTGTGAAGATTCCAAAAATGCCGTCGCCGACGATGGAGATATCCAGCCCGGAAGCGTCGATCGTCAGACTTTTCTGAATGCTGAACGAGTAGAGGTCTTTTAGATATCCCGTCGATAAATCCGACGTCGGCAGGGTCAGTGTCCCGCCCGCCAAAGACGAACTGAACGTAATCGTCCCGCCTGCGTTGACAGACTGAATCGCGTTCTTCAAGGCGGTAAAGGAAAGCTCGGAGACTTCTACATCGCCATTGGCAAGCAGGTTAATTGAGTGAGGAGTGAAGAGTGAGGAGTGAGAAGTTGTTAAGACGTCATCCTCGCAACTCGCAACTCGCAACTCGCAACTAACAACATCCTCGCAACTCGCAACTCGCAACTCGCAACTTTCTTCAATTGCTGAAGCGCAACTCAGAGCCGACGCCTCGCAGGGCGCAACCGACAGCAGAGCGCGTTCTTCCAGACTTTCAAATTGAAGCGTTCGACGACGCTGAGAGTTGACAGAGTTTCTGGAGCGCTTAACAAGTTTCGAATTGCGAGTATTCATAATATCAATTTGCTTTTATTAATAATATTTTGACTATTGACATTTTTGGAAAATATTATCATATATTATTAATTGTACGTAAAAATTTCAAATATGCAATACTAAAACACAAAAAACGTCAGAATTATTGCAGAAAAGCTTATAAACAGACATCTGCAGCCCCACTACTCTCTTCTACACCTGCGGGTGTGGTTGTAAATCCTGAAAATAAGTGTATAATAGGGCGAACAAGAAAAGAAAGGATTTAACGCAATTATGCAAGAAAAACAATATGCAACCATGGACGGCAACGAAGCGTGCGCTTACGTTGCTTACGCCTTTACAGAAGTCGCGGCAATTTATCCCATTACGCCATCGTCTCCAATGGCTGGGAAGACGGATGCGTGGTCAGCCAAGGGACGCAAAAACCTCTTCGGTCAGACGGTTTCCCTTGTAGAGATGGAGTCGGAAGCCGGGGCGATTGGCGCGATTCACGGTTCTCTGGAAACAGGCGCGCTGTCGACCAGTTTTACTTCGTCGCAAGGCTTGCTGCTGATGATTCCCGTCATGCACCGAATCGCCGGCGAACGTCTGCCGGGCGTACTTCATGTAGCTTCACGAACGGTGGGAACGCACGCTCTGTCGATTTTCGGCGATCATTCTGACGTTATGAACTGCCGTCAGACCGGGTTTGCCATGCTTTCGACCGGGTCTGCTCAGGAGATCATGGATTTGGCGCCGGTCGCGCATCTGGCGGCAATTAAAGGGCGAATTCCGTTTATGCACTTCTTCGACGGGTTCCGAACGTCCCACGAAATGAGCAAGGTGGAACTGGTCGATTACTCCAAGTGGCTGCCGTTGATTGACGAAGAAGCCTTGGACGCCTTCCGCGCTCAGGCGCTCAATCCGGAACATCCCCGCCTGCGAGCGACGGTTCAAAACGGAGACGTCTACTTCCAGATTCGCGAGGCAAACAACCCGTTCTACAACTCCCTGCCGGGTATTGTCGACTACTACATGGAAGCCCTTTCCAAAATCACCGGGCGGCGATACCATCTGTTTGACTACTATGGCGCCCAAGACGCCGACCGCGTTGTCGTCGCCATGGGATCCGTTTCCGGAGCCGTTCGGGAAATCGTTGACTATCTTAACGGCAAAGGCGAGAAAGTCGGCTTTGTCCAGGTTCATCTGTACAGACCGTTCAGCGCCGAGCATTTCCTGAAGGTTCTGCCAAAAAGCGTCAAAAAGATTGCCGTTTTGGATCGCTGCAAAGAAATGGGCGCGACGGGCGAACCGCTGTATTTGGACGTCTGCGCGGCGCTGAGATTAGGGAATAGTAACAGTTCGCCTATCGGCGAAAGCGTAACTACGCTTCCGTTGGTCGCTTCGTTACCGCCTTTCATCCACTTGGTCGGCGGGCGCTATGGGTTATCAAGCAAAGACGTCGATCCCGCTCAGATCAAGGCGGTTTTCGACAACCTCAAACTGGACGAACCGAAGGCAAATTTTACCATCGGAATTCAGGACGACGTTACCGGACTGTCCCTGCCGCTGGGCGACCCTATTTATCCGGACGACGAAACGCTCGTTTCCTGCAAGTTCTGGGGACTCGGTTCAGACGGCACAGTTGGGGCAAACAAGAGTTCTGTTGAAATTATCAACGCTCATACGTCCAAGTTCGCACAGGCGTATTTTGAATACGACGCGAAGAAGTCGTACGGCGTTACGAAGTCGCATTTGCGATTTGGCGATCGTCCGATTCGATCCTCGTATTACGTCAAATTCGCCGACTTTATCGGCTGTCACAACGAGACGTATCTCAAGCAGTACGACGTCGTCGGAGAACTCAAAGACGGCGGAACGCTGCTGCTCAACACGTCCTGGACGCCGGAAGAGCTTGACCGGGAGATTCCCGCGCGCGTCAAGCGAATTTTAGCTCAAAAGAAAGCAAAGCTTTACACGATTAACGGGGTTTCCATCGCCGCCAAACTGGGGTTGGGAAACCACTATAATCTGGTTTTGCAGTCCGCCTTCTTTACGCTGGCGAACATCATCCCCGCTCAGGAAGCCGCCCTCTATATGAAAGAGCTGGCAAAGAGAACCTATTTCGCTAAAGGCGAAGACGTTGTCAATAAAAACATCGCCGCCATCGATCAGGGAGCCGCCAACATCGTCGCGGTTCCGATTCCCGATTCCTGGCTGACAGCTCAAGACGAAGAAGAACCCGTAGACGAATCCCGCCCGGCGGTTGTCCGGAATCTGGCTGACCCGATTAACCGTCAAAAGGGAGACGATTTGCCAGTCAGCGCGTTTAAGGGATACGAAGACGGCGTTATCGACATGGGCTTGACCGCCTACGAAAAACGCGGAATCGCCGTTCAGGTTCCCGTCTGGGATTCGTCCAAGTGCCTGCAGTGCAACCATTGCTCTTTGGTCTGTCCACACGCGGTTATTCGCCCGTTCCTGCTCAACGAGGACGAAGCGAACAACGCGCCGGAAGGGTTTGAGTCAATTCCCGTTAAGACGAAGCCGGGGCTGCGATATTCGCTGCAGGTCAGCGGGGCGGACTGCACAGGCTGCGGCGCGTGCGTCAACGCCTGTTTGGCGAAAGACAAGGCTCTGTCCATGAAGCCGTATCACGAAATCGGACCGCGAACCGAGCAGTGGAACTACGCTCTCAACCTCTCCGAAAAGGGAGACGTTTTCAATCCGTGGACGGTCAAAGGCAGTCAGTTCCGCCAGCCGCTGGTAGAATTCTCTGCCGCCTGCGCCGGGTGCGGCGAGACGCCGTATGCCAAACTGTTGACCCAGCTTTTCGGCGATCGCGCATACTGGGCGAACGCTACCGGCTGCTCTCAGGCGTGGGGCAGCCCAATGCCCGGAATTCCGTATACCGTCAACCGCCGCGGACAAGGTCCCGCATGGAGCAACTCTCTGTTTGAAAACAACGCTGAGTTTTCGCTCGGCATGGCTCTGTCCGTCAAAAAGCAAAGAGAAATGCAGAAAATGAGAGCGGAACAACTCCTTGAAATGGACGTCCCCGCTGAACTGAAATCGGCAATCGAAGCGTGGCTGGCGGCGTTTATGGACTTTGAACAGTCCAGAGTTACCGGCGACGCGCTGGCGGAACAATTGTTACATACGCAAAGCGCCTTGCAAGATTCTTCCGCAACTCAACTCATTCAGAAACTTCTGCGCGGAAAAGATCATTTCGCTCGCAAGACGTTCTGGATGTTCGGCGGCGACGGCTGGGCGTACGACATCGGATTTGGCGGGCTGGATCACGTTCTGGCAAGCGGCGAAAACGTCAACGTGTTTATCGTCGATACGGAAGTCTATTCCAATACGGGCGGACAGTCAAGCAAGGCGACGCCCATCGGAGCGGTCGCCCAATTCGCCAGCGCCGGAAAGGCAAGCCCCAAGAAAGACCTCGGCGCCATTTTCATGACCTACGGTAACATTTACGTCGCTCAGGTCGCCATGGGCGCTGACCCCAATCAGCTTATCAAGGCGATTAAAGAGGCGGAAGAATACGAGGGACCGTCGATTCTTATTGCCTATACGCCCTGCCAGGCGCATGGTATCAAATGCGGGATGGGGAACACTCAGCTGGAAATGAAACGCGCGGTCGAAGCCGGGTACTGGCGATTATATCGGTTCAATCCGACTCAGGAGAAACCGTTTACTCTGGACTCCAAAGCCCCGTCAATGCCGTTTGACGAATTCCTCGACGGGGAAACCCGATACGCGTCGCTCAAACGCACCTTCCCGGACAACGCCGAAGAATACTTCTCCAAAGGCGCAACCCTCGCCCAAGAGAATTATCAGCGTTATAAGAAGATGGAAGAAAACCAGTAACAACGCTCCCGCAGAGCGCATCATAAAAAAACAGGGATTAGGAAGAATTAACTCCCAATCCCTGTTTTTAATTCCGGTTCCCGTTTATTTGGCTGTCTTCTTTTTAGATGCCGTCTTTTTAACGGTCTTTTTAGCAGTTGTCTTTTTTACCGTCGCGGATTCAGAATCTTTTGCTGCGACAGATTTCTTGGCAACCGTTTTCTTGGCTGTTGTCTTTTTTACTGTCGTTTTTTTAACGGTCGCCTTTTTAGCGGTCTTTTGGGCGGGGGCGGATTCGGTCTTCTTCGCAACGGTCTTTTTTACTGTCGTCTTTTTAGCCGTCTTTTTGACTGGCGCGGATTCCGTCTTCTTGGCAACGGTCTTTTTTACAGTCGCCTTTTTGACGGACGCTTTTTTCACAGCTTTCTTTCGTGTCTTTTTTACCGGGGTGGAATCGTCGGGATTCTCTTTCGCCGCCAAGGAACCAAGTCCTTTTTTGGCGACGATTTTCGCGACCTCGTCTGCAGCGACAATCCAGCCGCGGCATTTGGGCGACCCGCACTGACATTCAATCGCGTCCGTATACGGCCAGGCGTAATCCAGCGTCAGCTGTTGCCCCTCTTTGATATCTTTCAAAGCATAAATCCAAAGCTCGTGGAAGACCTTGCCGGAATTCTGATCCGCCACAACCAGCTCAACCAGCTCGCAGTTCGGATCGCAGGAATGGTTGACGAACCGATACGGCTCTTCCGGTTCCAACGCCCCGTCGTTAAACGACATGCAGTATTCGGAATCGTACTTTTTATCAGGGTGGAATTCGCCCTCAATTTTACCGATCGGCATACCGCTCTTAATCTTTTGGGACGCGAAAACGCCTTTTCCGTACGGCGTGTCGCCGATTATAACCGTGTCCAGTTCCAGATTATCAATTTCCAGCGGATAAACGCATTCAGCCATGACGCTCTATATTTTTTCTATTAAAAGTATATGTAAGGAGTAATTGAGGCAGTCGGCGTTTGGAGCGTTTAAACTACTGTCTATTACCTCCTGCCTAATGCCTTATATTATGCCTTGCAAAAGAATTCTGTCAACTAGGGGGCTGTATTATAGAACAAAAATTGGGCGAGCCACGGGTGTAAACCCGTGGGTATATTAATGAGCGAAAACGTATGGAGCTAAAGCCCGGGAACTGACGTTCCCGGCTCGCCATTGTTTATTCCAATTTCAAATTCTCGCCCCCGACGACGTCGCGGATCTGTCCGTTGACAAGCGCCTGGAACGGTTTGCCGGTCATCCAGCTGGGGACGTCAAAGCGGACTTCGTTCTCGCTGACAAACGTCATTGCAAACGGGCTGGCGACGCAGTATTTCTCGTTGGCAATTGCCGTCAGGTTTTCCTGGACCCCGTCGAGTTTCCATTGGATATACATCAGAGCCGACGGGTTGATGTTCCACTGCATTCGGTTCTCGATTCGCGGATAGATGGAGTCGGGCAGCGTTCCCTTGAACTCGCCGTCCGGGTATTGCTGATATTGAGCGGAGACGAGAATTCCTCTCGAGAGCTTCTTCCAGTCGACCGAGTTGTCGTACGGCGCGAGGAAAAGCAAATCGTAGGCGTAAACCGTCCCAATCCACTGCACCGGACGCCCAATCCAGAACGGCTCGTTCCAGTTGGTCGCGCCGTAGACGCCGATGGTCGCGTACAGGCTTCCCGCCATTTGTGACTTCTCGACGTCTCCCACCGGTCGCAGGTAGACGTACGGAATTCCGATAATCGCCCATTTTCTGGCGTGAGCGAGATACTCTTTGTTTCCCGTCAGCTCGTAGGCGCGGACAAAGGCTTTAATGGCGTACGCTCCAGCCAGCGGGTCAGGCGTATGAAGCGGCATTTCCCACGTCTGCGCCCCGCGAGGCACCGTAAACCGCTTTGCCTTTTCGAGCATGGCAAGCCCGGCGTCGAGAGCGGCTTTGTCGCCCGTCGTATAGGCGAATTCCAAGACCGTTGCGGCGTTGCGGGCGATCAATCCCAGCGCTTCGTGTTCCCAATGCGTTCTGTCGTACTTGCCGTAGTAGGGAAAAGCCGGGTTCTCTTTGGCTTTGTTGACCAGGTTCCGGACGCCGGGACCGTACAGGTCGAGGTATCGCTGCGCCTGCCCTGTTACAAAAAAGATGGACGGGTTGGTTACATGCCCGCCGGCGGGGACGAACTGCTTGTCAGCGTAGTCGATTTCGCCTTTCGACAGTCGCCAGTCGCACGACGCCAGGTCGGCAAACCAGGCGCGGCCCCAGCGCGGTTCGACGCAATGTCCCCAGCCGTTCTCGTTTCGAAGCTTTGTTTGGAACGCCTCGCGGCAGAATTCCGCCTGCTGTTCTGAAGTCCGCGGCGGGGCGGGAACGTCCGGCAAATCCCCGTAGACGGCTTTGACGTCTTCCAGAATCGCAGACACCCAGTCGGTTGAGTCAATCACAATCGAGATGTATCCAGTCCCAGTCGGGTCGTTGTACAGACCCATGCGTCCGCCAGCCTCTGTCCCGCCGACGAAATCCGGCACGGCAAATTCCGGCTGACGTTCCGCGTCGTTCCAGCGAAGCGACGCCCGACAGCGGTCTGTAATAATCAGCATCGTCGTCTGCGTTACCCAGTCCTTGGGCGGTCGAACGCGGTAATATTTAGGCGTTTCGACAGACCGCTTGGACGAACTCTGCTCGCCCTTTTCCAACATCTCAATGCCCGGGAACGACGCATTGGTCATTTCTCCCATGACAAAAAGCGTAACGTCCGGAAGCGGGGTTGAATTGTCAGCCGGGGTCAGTGTCAGCGCAGCGCCGTCGACGTTCATTTGGACTTTGTCCGACGTCAGCGGCGCGGAAGAAATCAAAACAGCGCAGAGAGTCGATTCGTCGTTTTTAAAAAACGCTGCGACGTTGCCTTTGGATTCCGGTGCGAACTTCCAGACGCCCTGAGACGTTGCAAGCTCCTTCCAGCCGTCTGCGTTGACGTTTAAGTCAATCGAACAGCCGGCGATCGTGTACGGTTTGAATCCGCACGCCGTTTCGACGGTTAGCGTCAGAACCTGATAATACATTCCCGAACCGGGAACGACAAACGTTTTCTTTTCCCCAGGCGCGAAAACTTCCGTTGACTTGGTCGGGTTGGTCGAGGAAGAAACGACGGCTGTAACAGGCGCGTCCGACTTGTTTTCCAGAACGAATTGCGCCTTGTCGGTAAACGACTTTTTCTCCGACATGACAATCGGATTGTCTGTCCGTCGGAACAGCTCGATTTTGGAAATATCCCAATCGCCGAGCCGATCCGGCGGGTCCAAACGGAACGTCTTTACCTCGGGCGAAGCGTCAAAATCAATATAAACCTGCGGGACGCCGTTGACCAGGCTGGGGTCGCCGCTTCGAGCGGACGCGCCGTAATGGTATCCGTATTGAGCCGTCGCCCAAAACATCTCCCATTTCCCGACGGAGTCAATATTCTGATTGAAATGGATTACCATCCGATACTTCCCGGCGGGAAAACCTTTGGTAAAGTGACAATACGGATCCGGCCCCGTACTCTCGACATGCAGACTCGACTCGTTCAAGTCCAGCTTAGAGCTGTGCAGCGCATGACCAACCGCTTTCAGTTCAGACCCGGAAAGGGAACCGACCAATTCAATCAACGGCTCCGGAGCCGCTTCCTCTGCGTTAATAGCAGACGTCCAGAACGCCGCGCCAATGAGCGCCAGCGCAGTAACACAGATTCGTTTTAGCATTTCAAACCTCTTCTTTCGTATTGTTTAGGCGGGATAAAACCTGGAAACCGACAATCCTTGCGTTTCCAACTATCCAGATTATAAACGATTACAAAACAAAAATCAATACGGGGACGAGGCGAGGTTTTCGAGGATCGCTTTGCGCTTCGGAGGGTCGACGTCCTCGTCGACTGCAGGCGTCCTCGCCTGCCAATGGAACTCTGACCTGCCGAAGTTTTTTCTCGAAATCTCAGTAAAACAGAATTGACATATACCTTGCATACGGTTATAATTTATATACGGTTACCGGACAAACCCTGAAAATTGAAAGAGGAAGACGCTTCCTAATCACAATTCTAAACCTACCGAATTCGAGGGATTAGAAAGACAATAAATAGAATATTTTTGTATTCAATCCATAGACTTTAAGGAGATATTGTATGAACAGACGTGAATTTATTAGTTCGATTGGCGCGGCGGCGTTGATGCCGTCCGTCTTTGTGGAAAAGGACGCATACGCCGAACAGGCGGCTGACGCGGCGCCCGAAGACGCGATTGCCGTATGGAATCGCGAGACGGAACTCGTCGCACCGCGAGACTACGCTGCGTATCTCCGCGACGGGAATACCCGAGGATTCGCGTCGCTGGAGAAACTGGAAGCGGCGTTCGAAAAGGTTTTCCGAGAGGTAAAACAGACGGTCGTAACGGGCGCGGCGCCTGCCGTCTGGAGCGTATACAACATGGGATACATCGTCAAGACGCGCGAATCGCTGTTCTCCATTGACCTGGTTCACAGGCGGGAATCAGAGTTCGCCCCGATGCTCGACTTCTCGCTCATCACCCACAACCACGGCGACCACTGGCGGCGGGAACTCTACGGGGCAATGAACGGCGCAGGAAAGACGGTCGTCTCCAACTTTCTCGACAACTACGGCGTGAAGAACTGGAAGAAGGACGGCGGCTTTATCCGCGGCGTGAAGACGTTCAAGTTCAAAGACGTGGAGGTGCGGACCTCGCTCATCGACCACAACGACTATCTGATCGACTTCACGACGGCGTTTGAGATAAAGATCGGCGACTTCATCCTCTACCATACAGGCGACAGCGGACGCGGCACGGAACCGAAACTCAACGCCGTCTGGGGACGTCCAGACCTGTGGCTGTTCTTCCCCGGCTGTGGCATCGACACCGTCAAGGCGGTGAAGAAGGTCAACGCCAAACGCATCGTGTTCGGTCATCTGTGGGAACTCGGTCACGGACAGAACCATAGCGGTCGCCTCGACGAACAGCTCATCCGCCCGCGGCTCGTCTGGGCGAAAGAGGCGGGCTGCCAAGACGTCTCCCTGGCGTTTTGGGGCGACAGGATTGTGTAAATTGTTTTAGCCGCAAAGGATGCAAAGAAATGGAAGGCGGTAATGGAAAAGAAAAATAATCTTCCGCTAGAACTGCGTAGCGGTTCAATATCAGTAGCCGTGGATTTCAACCCACGGAGCGAAGCGAACGGAATTACGCAGTTCGCCGAAGGCGAACCAAAAGTTTGAATTACACATACCCAATCGTCGCAGCTGACAACCTCATCGGATCGCGAACGAGAGCTTCGCCGAAGAATTTTTAGCCGCAAAGAACGCAAAGAACAGAAGGAGAAAAAAGATCATGACATTCAGAAAAAGTTTATTGGATTTTTGTTTGTTTCTGGCGCTGGCAGTCGCGTCAATCCTGACAGTTGGCTGTACCGGCAAACCGGAAGCCTGGTCCGCAGAGGACGGGCAGGCGATTCTCAATCAGGTCTATGACAAAGAAAAGAACCTCGTATACGATATGTATATCCCGAAAGACCTGAAAAAAGACGCCCCGGTGCGACTCATGCTCTTCATCCATGGCGGCGCGTGGAAAGGCGGCAGCCGACATGACATTGCCTACGCCTGCAAGTATTATACGAAACAAAACTGTGTTACAGCTACGATCGAATACTCGCTTCTGTCCAAACAACATCCCGAAGTAACGATTCCTACGATGCTGGACGAAATTACCGCCTGCATCAAAGCTATCAAGGAGAAACTGGAAGCGGAAGGTTACCAGACCTCTAAAATAGCATTGTCTGGCGTTTCGGCAGGCGGGCATCTCGCGCTGCTCTATTCGTACTCCCGAGCCGAAGAATCGCCCATCCCGATCGCGTTCGTGTTTGAGTTTGTCGGGCCGACCGACTTCTGCGAAAGAACCCTCGGCGCGAAAGATTCGGCAGGATTGCTTTCTTTCATCGTAGAGAAGAAAATCAAACCCGAGTACCTGAACAAGCCGAAGGTCAAAGAGCTTGCGGAAAACCTGTCGCCCGTTTCCTTTGTTACGGAAAAATCCGTTCCAACGATCTACGCCTACGGTGGAAAGGACTGGCTTGTAAGGCTCTGCCACCGCGACGCCCTGACCCAGGCGCTCGAAAAGAACGGCGTTCCGCACGTCTGCATCGACTTTCCGAACTCGGACCATGGGATGAGTAAAGACCCGGACAAGTTCGAGGAATTCCGAAAGGCGGTTATGTCCTACTGTGATAAATACATGCCTTGAAAAAATGGAGAATCGAAGAGAAATCCAGAATGAAAAGCGGACTTGTACTTGAAGGGGGCGCCATGCGCGGGCTTTTTACCGCGGGCGTTCTCGACGTTCTGATGGAAAACCGCGTCCGGTTCGACGGTCTGATCGGCGTTTCGGCGGGAGCGTGTTTCGGCTGCAACTACAAAAGCCGTCAGATCGGGCGCGTGATCCGTTACAACAAACGCTTTGCGCGCGATCCGCGTTACTGCTCGTGGCGGTCGTTTTTCAGGACGGGCGACCTTTTCAACGCAGACTTCTGTTACCGCGAGCTGCCGACGACGCTGGACGTTTTCGACGCCCAGGCGTTTGATGCGAACCCGATGGAGTTCTATCTCGTTGTTACAGACTGCGCGACGGGCGAACCCGTGTATCGGCGCATCGACAAGGCAGACGAAACAGCGTTCCGGTGGATGCAGGCGTCGGCGTCCATGCCGATCGTTTCGCGACCCGTGACAATCGACGGCGGCGAGTATCTCGACGGCGGTCTTTCCGACGCTGTTCCACTGCGCTATTTCGAGTCGCTGGGATACGACCGCAACGTCGTTATCACAACCCGCCCTCGCGGTTACCGCAAAGAGCCAGCTGGAAAACTATGGCTTTGGAAGCCGTTCCTGCGGCGATTGCCGAAAGTCTGCGACGCTATGCAGTCGCGCTCCGAGCGCTACAATGCGGCGCTGGATTATTTGGACTCCCGCGTGCAGTCCGGTCAGGCGTTCCTTATCGCGCCGGAACAACCGTTAGAAATCTCCCGAATCTCCCACAATCCCGACCAAATGCAGCGCACTTACGAAACCGGTCGGGCTGCGGGCGAACGAAACCTGAACGCTTTGCTGGAATTTCTCTCACAGTCTGAAAACTGAAGAGTTTCAAATTCTATTTCCCAACCCCGGCCCGCCTAATACTCGTACCGGAATTCAAGAAAAAACTGAGGAGTGGGAAGCGTCGACTCCTCACTCCTCAATCTTAATTTATAACAAGCGTTAGTTTCACTTAAATAGATCAGTCGGTTTATTCGTTTTCAGCTTTTTTGTTCTGATGGAAGACGGCGTGGCAATCGTCGCAGGTTTTGTGCAGAGCAGCCATGGCTTCTTCCGCAGCGTCTTTATCCTGGGCGGCAACGGCTTTGGCAACGGCGGCAGCAGCGTCGCGTCCCTGAATTGAGAACGCAGTCCATTTAACGGTTTCGGTCGGCTGTTCGGTTTCAGCAGCATTGGCAATGCTTCCCTGCATCAAAGCAGCGACAGCGGCGCACATAGCAAGACATTCGCTCTGTTTTTTATCCATGCGTTTGGGAATCGTTCGCTTCATTTTCGTGTCGATAGCCGGAACCTGCTTCATCAAGGAAGCCAGCGGAGCAACCTTCGTCCAGGCGAGAGCTTCGGTCGAGGTTTCCGCCGTTTTAATGGCTTCAAAAGCAGCCTTGGCTTCTTCATAGTTGGTGGCGGCAGCCAACGCCTGAGCGGCTTTGACCAGATTCGGAGCCTTTGCCTTGTAGGCGCTATCCTGATCGTTCAGACCCAAAGCCAGGAAGAAAACCGTCAGACCTGCAGCGTCTTCCGCAACAGCGTCTTTCTTGTCAGCGTAGGTTTCAGCGTCAGCCAGATTCTTTTCAATATCTTCCAGATAGGCTTCAACCTGAGTCGCAAGATCGGCAGCAGGAGCGTAAGCGGAAACCGCGTCAGCCGGAGCAGCGGGAGCTTCTTCAGCAGGAGCTGCCGGTTCAGCAGGAGCAGCGGGAGCTTCTTCAGCGGGAGCAGCTGGTTCAGCAGGAGCAGCGGGAGCTTCTTCAGCGGGAGCAGCTGGTTCAGCAGGAGCAGCGGGAGCTTCTTCAGCAGGAGCTGCCGGTTCAGCAGGAGCGGCGGGAGCTTCTTCAGCAGGAGCTGCCGGTTCAGCAGGAGCTGCCGGTTCAGCCGGAGTTTCAGGAGCGGCTTCTTCAGCAGGAGCTGCAGGTTCAGCAGGAGCGGCGGGAGCTTCTTCAGCGGGAGCTGCAGGTTCAGCAGGAGCAGCGGGAGCTTCCTCAGCAGGAGTTGCCGGTTCAGCCGGAGCGGCGGGAGCTTCTTCAGCAGGAGCTGCCGGTTCAGCCGGAGCGGCGGGAGCTTCTTCAGCAGGAGCTGCAGGTTCAGCAGGGACTTCAGGAGCGGCTTCTTCAGCAGGAGCTGCAGGTTCAGCCGGAGCGGCGGGAGCTTCTTCAGCGGGAGCTGCAGGTTCAGCAGGAGCTTCAGGAGCAGCTTCTTCAGCGGGAGCTGCAGGTTCAGCAGGAGTTTCAGGAGCAGCTTCTTCAGCGGGAGCGGCGGGCGTTTCTTTTTGAGCGTCTTCAGGAACGATCAAATCTTCAGGTACTGCGACTTCCGTACCTGTACCTGTCTCAACAATCTGATCAGGCGCTGCAATCTCTGTACCGGTGCCAGTCTCAACGATCTGATCAGGCGCAGCAATATCAGAACCAGTGCCATTTGTCGGTACGGAAGCGCCCGTACCATTGGTAGATGTCGGAGCCAGCGGATCGCAGCCAACGACAAACAACAACGATGCAGCAATAACTAATGCGATTCTTTTCATGTGAGTCATTCTCCTAAATGAAAGGCAGGTAACTAGTGTTGAAACGCACAACCGTTTCATTTTTACTTATCGTTATTTTATTACAAAATGAAATAAATGCAAGGGGAGTTTCTAACCAATTTTTATGTTAATGCTGACAAATATTTCCGTGCGAAGATAGCAAAAACAGAAAAAGAAGAAAAGCCTGATTGCAATTCATCTTATGAATTATGAAACTCCGTAATTCATACTATCGATTAAACTCGATTGTTCTATCGAGGGCGGCGTCTAAATTGACGGGTTGCGTCAGCCCAAGTTCTGTTCGGATTTTATCGACGCTCAGGACGTATTGCGCGCAGGGTTTTGTGGGGTCTGGCGTTCCCAAAGTTCGGATTTCCGATGGGACGTCAAAGCGGCTGGCGACGCGCTGAGCCTGTTCTTTGATTGTAACAGCGACACTCGCCCCGACGTTGTTAACGCCATGATTCTCCCCACGAAGCAGAAACTCCAGAATCCAATTATCAGTTGCGCTGCGTACAGATACGAGCGCATCGGCGTCCGGCAGCAAGTTAGAGCCAGAAATCGTCGACGGATGAAATCACTTTGTCCGGCTGAGATTCTTTGAGGGCGTCTTCTGAACCGTAGCCCCACGTTACAGCAATCGTATGAACGCCGGCGCTTTTGCCTGCATATACGTCGCTGGTCATGTCGCCGACCATAACCGCGGTGTCCGGGTTGACGCTGTACTTTTCCAGCAACATTTGGATCATTTCCGTTTTAGTATATCCGTCTGGACGCGAATCGGGCGTTACAACTTCCACGACTTTGTCTCTCAAACCGAACTTGTCCAGCAGACGGAACGTCGGAACGCGGCGTTTGTTGGTTACGATGTGAATCCGCTTGCCTGAATTGTAAAGGCGATTGATAAGAGCCTCGATTCCCGGATACATTTTTGTTTCGGGATAGTCGGACGTATCGTACTGCGTCTTGAACTCGCGGCATATGTTGTCGATTGTTGCTTCGTTGGCAGCGGGAAGAAACATCTTCACCGACATCTGCAACGGCGGACCGATAACGAAGTCCGTCTCAAACCGGTCGACGTCCTGAGTATACTTTTGCAGCGCAGCTTTCATGCACGATCTCAAATCCCCGTACGTGTCGAGCGTCGTCCCGTCGAGGTCGAAAAAATAGTCGGTAAAACTCTGAACAGTCTGACTTGGCATATTCTCCTTGAATTCTTTCAAATAGAAAAATCGACATTGTTATTGAATTCTCAGAGTATTATATTCAAATTCCAGACTGCGTCAAGAGAAATATTACATACATAGGACGTATAGTTGAACGCTATAAAAAGAAGAGCGTTACAATCAATTTTTACACATTCAGGTATGCCGACACCTGAAGAGGATTGATTTTTATACTCATATTACCGATATTTTCTAATAATATATTATAATGATGTATTATGACTCAGGAACGACTTGCTCAAAAAACGTTTCAAACTGCCGGACCATCGCTAATCCTTCAGGTATTTTCTCAAGGGATTGCTTTGGTTGTGGGAATCCTTATGGTTCGACTTCTCGAGCCGAAGGATTACGGCATTTGGGGCATTTTGATGGTTTTCTGGGCTGTCGGGTTGATATTCACCATGGGCGGGTTCGGAGCAGCCATTCTCCAGAAAAAAGACGTTGACAGAGAAGACCTCGATTCCGTCTTTTTGTACAATATGTTCATGGCGGGCTTGCTGGCGCTTGTCCTTTTTTTTAGCGCTGGATGGATTGCCGATTTTTTTCATCAGCCCATTTTGAAGCCTGTAATCCGGCTTGTTATGTGGACGTTTCCCATTTCCGCGCTCGGCGGCGTTCAGCATACGTTGTTAGGGCGAAAGATGCGGCAGGATCTGAGTACCCTGGCAAGTTTTATCGGACAAGTCGCCGCAGTTCCCCCTGCCCTTTACATCGCGTGGAAAGGATACGGCGTTTGGGCGTTGGCGTGGCAAATGGTTATCGTGCAGAGCGTTGCTACAATGACAGTTTTTGGTTTTTGCCACTGGCTTCCGGGGTTGAATTTCAGCTTCAAAGCCCTTGGCGCTCTGTTTAGATTCGGTTCGAACATTATGTTCGCAAACCTGATTGATACTATTTTCAACAATGTTTATAATATCGTTATCGGGAAAGTATATCCCATCGCTACGCTCGGCTATTATGAACGCGGTCGACAGTATGCGGCTCTTTGGCCGTTAAGCGTTCAGATAACGATTGGCAGCGTGTTGTTTGCCGCCTTCTCAAAGATTCAGGAAGACGTTCCACGGCTGAGAAATGCAGTGATGGAATCGCTCAAGATGTCCGTCTTCATTGTCATTTTTCCGTCCCTGCTGCTAGCCGCGCTGGCGGTTCCGTTCGTGAGCGTCGTCCTTTCCGAGAAGTGGCTTCCCATAGTCCCATACTTCCAGGCGCTGACCCTATGTTTTGTTCTATTCCCGCTTAACCATCTGAATCTTCAGATTCTTAACGCGCGGGGGCGGTCAGGCGTTTATCTCGGACTAGTTTCGTTCAACAAGCTGTTTGTTGCGATTAATATTTTATGCACAGTCTGGATTTCCGTCATGGCGATGGTCTGGGGCATGGTTGTCGTTTCCCTCTTATCTCTTTACGTCAACACCCGATACACGAAACGCGTCCTCGGTTACGGCTTGAGAATGCAGTTGTGGGATTCGCTCCCGTACCTGATCTATTCGCTCATAGCCAGCGGCGCAGCGTACGGACTTTATCTGCTTCTGTGGTCCATAAACCACTGGCTCGGCTTGCTCGCTCCGTTAGCTGTCGGATGCGCGGTTTACCTGCTGCTCAACGTTTTCTGTTACTCGCCCGCCTTCAACACCGCCTGGCGTCTGGCAAAAGAACAATTCCAGTCATGGAGAAAAAAAGGTTCTCCAGATAAGTCCGAGCCGACCGAGTAGAAACAGCGCGTCCTTACCGGAAGAACCTTGTTTATGAATTAACAGGTCAGATCAACTCACGGCGCCCATTTGCCGCATTTGCAGCAGTTGTCTTTTCTATTGCCGAAACCGCAGTCGTTGCACAGAACAGCGGGAATTTTCGTGTTGCCACACCATTTGCCGCAGACGCAGCAATTATCTTTACGGTTGCCGAATCCGCAGTCGTTGCAAAGTCGGGCGGGAATTTTCGTAGAACCGCACCACTTGCCGCACTTGCAGCAGTTGTCTTTGCGGTTGCCGAATCCACAGTTGCTGCACAAGTACGCTGAATAATGCATTGTGTATTCGTCTTGAGCGACTACAGTCGTCTGAGAATTGAACCAGCACGCAGCAGCGAAAATCAAAACCGCTGAAATTGAAATTACAAGAGTCAAAACTTTTTTCATTGGACGTCCTCCATGCCCTCGCGATGGGCTAATTTCATGTCAAAACCCGGAATGCAGACGGAAATATACTCCGCGCCGTCCGGCTCCGGTGAAGAATATTGTACGTATGTCCCTTTTGGAACGAGGATTCCTTCGTTGGCTCGACAGACGGTAACCGTTCCGTCTTCCGCCGTCAAGTACAGCGCGCCTTTCAAGACGACTGTGTATTCGTCGAATTCCGGCTTTTGCGGCGCTTCCGACCAGCCGCCGGCGCTTTGCAAATGCCCGATGCTGATATCCGATTGCCCGGAACTGATCTTGCCAAAAAACTCTTCCGTTACCATTGTCGGGTCAGGAAACCTGACAGGAGCGAATATCTTTTTAAATGCCATAGCGTATTTGAGTTTGAAGTCTGGTTATTGAAATACTTTTGTTTCGTTATTTTAACATACGATAAACGGTTTGTCAAGAGTTCGGGGAAAAAATCTATTTTTAATCGAGTCAACCCCTTTCACCTCGCGCCAGCGCTATGCGCTGGCGCGAGGTGAAAGGGTATTTGTCGATGGTATTTGTCGATGGTATTTGTCGATGGTATTTGTCGATGGTATTTGTCGATGGTATTTGTCGATGGGATTTGTGACGCTTTGCCGTCCCCGTAGGCTAAAGCCTACGGTTATAGAGATGTCGACCCTTCGGGACTTAAGCGGACTAAAGTCCGCGGTCGCTGTCGCGACGTTTCGTAACTCATTTGGACAAATCTTCTAAGCGCAGGAAAATTTTGTGTTCACCCATTCAAAAATCGTAGCCCCCAGATTTATCTGGGGGACTAAGTCAAAAAACTCTCCAAAACGCTTCTCCCCTACCCCCTCCAGCGCCCCTATTGGGGCGCTGGAGGGGGTAGGGATTTGCGCGTTTATTTATATATTCTTCGTTATCCTTACTCCACGCCTAAAGGCGTGGGCTACGATATTTTAATTATTATTGTTCTCCCCGCCGTTACTCTAAAAAATAAGAGCCGATATTGCTATCGGCTCTATTCTATGTTTTATCGGATCGGCTATTGACGGGGAAAACCGATCAAAGGGAAAAACGGACAACTAGCAGGTCGCAGTTGTTGCATCCTTGGACTGCGAATTGCAGTTGCACGTCTGCGGGTTTGTTACCTGGAACGTTTTACGATCCTTGAACTCTTCTTTTTTGCCTTTATTCCAATTGGAAACCGGTCGAAAATAACCACAAACGCGTGAATAAACTTCCGTTTTTTCTCCACAAACTGACATTAAGCGCTCCTTAAAAAAATGAGGGTAAACAGGTAAAAACAAGTTATAAAACAAGTAACAACAATCTACATGCGTATTTCAAAGCGCAGTCCATGTCTTGCATAAAGCAAATTTCGCCTTAGTCGCTCAACCGAGCGCTTTGAAAACGATGTATAAACTAATAGACTAATCTTTCGCCAATGGACAGCATTTGTGCTCTCCGGGAATGTATCCGTGGACAGGGCAGATGCTAAACGAGGGGGTCAAAGTGAAATAGGGGATGTGATAATTCGTTGCGATTCGTTTGACAAGAGACGCAACCAGATCGGGATCGTCGATTCGTTCGCCGATAAAGGCGTGGAACACGGTTCCGCCGGTGTATTCCTGCTGAAGCGGAGCTTGAAGGTCAAGGGCTTCAAACAGGTCTGAAGTGTAGCCAACCGGCAACTGAGTCGAGTTGGTGTAGTACGGGTTCGTATCGCCGGCGCAGATGATGTCCGGGTACTTTTTGCGGTCGATCTTCGCCAGACGGAACGAGGTGCCTTCCGCCGGAGTGGCTTCGAGGTTGTAAATGTGCCCGGTTTCTTCCTGCATGTCGGCAATCTTTTTCTTCATGTGGTGAAGAACGCGAAGGGCGAATTCCATACCTTCGGGGTCGCAGATGGAGCAGCCGAGGAAGTTGAGGCAGGCTTCGTTCATGCCGACCAGACCGATTGTGCTGAAGTGATGATCAAGGCTGGGCAGATAAACCTGAGTGTACGGAAGAAGCTCGCCTTTAAGGTGTTTGGCGACGACTTTGCGCTTGATTTCCAGCGATTCCTTCGCCAAGTCCATCAGGTAATCCAGACGAGCCATGAATTCGCTTTCGTCTTTGCTGAGGTAGCCCAGACGCGGCATGTTGATTGTAACAACGCCAATCGAACCGGTCTGTTCGCCTGCGCCGAAAAGTCCGCCGGTCTTGTTGCGAAGTTCACGCATGTCCATTTGCAAGCGGCAGCACATTGAGCGGACGTCGCCGGGGTGAAGATCGGAATTGATGAAGTTCTGGAAGTACGGCAGACCGTATTTGCCCGTAACGGAGAAGAGCAGTTTGGCGTTTTCGGAATCCCAGTTGAAGTCCTTGGTAATGTTGTACGTCGGAATCGGGAAGGTAAAGATTCGTCCATCGCGGTCGCCTTCAGACATGACTTCCAAAAACGCCTTGTTGATCAGATCCATTTCCGGCAGGAAATCCCCGTAAACTTCCGTATCAGACAGCTTACCGCCGATAATAACTGGGTGCTTCTGCAAGTCTTCCGGAACGACCCAGTCAAAGGTCAGGTTGGTAAACGGCGTCTGACCCCAGCGGCTGGCAATGTTGAGTCCGAAAACGAACTGCTGAACGTGCTGTTTGATTTCCTTGTAGTTCAGATTGTCGTGCCGAACAAACGGAGCCAAAAGCGTGTCGAAAGAGCTGAACGCCTGAGCGCCCGCCCATTCCGTTTGGAGTGTGCAGAGGAAGTTGACAACCTGTCCCAAAGCGGTGTCAAAATGCTTGGCAGGAGCGGCGGAGGCGCGTCCGCCTTTTCCCTGGAAGCCGCGTTCGAGAAGCTCTCTCAAGCTCCAGCCGGCACAGTAGCCGACGATGCCGCAGGACAAGTCGTGAAGATGGAAGTCGCCGTTTTTATGAGCTTCTGCAATTTCTTTCGGGTAGATGTTTTCCAGTGTGTAATTGGCGATAACGGCGCCGGAAACGTGGTTGAGCAAGCTGGCGTAAGAGTAGCCTGCGTTCGAGTTCTCGTTGACGCGCCAGTCGTCCTGACCCAAATAAGAGCCGACCAAATCCTGAACGTCCATCATCAGGTGTTTGGCTTCGCGCATCTTCTGATGTTGTTCACGATACAGAATGAACGCTTTGGCGGCGGCGGTCATGCCGCGTTTGATAAACGAATGTTCGATCAAGTCCTGAACGAGTTCCTGATCCGGAATCTGATCCGGTTGATCGTAGCCTTTATCGACGAGTTCTTCGATAACGTCGCGGGCAACGCGCTTGGCGACTTTTTCGTTGGCGGTTCCTACGCTGCGAAGAGCGCGATCAGCGGCGGAAATAATTCTGGAATCATCGAAATCAACTATACGACCATCGCGTTTGCGAAGTTTTTTCAGGGAACTTTCTATTTGGGACATGATTCTAAATTACACTTATGGATTAGATAATCCGTTACATTTTGGATACCAGCAAAAGAGCAACAAGAAATCGCGTCGAATATTGACTCAAATCGTTCCATTATCGATTGGAAGATTTGCTTTAACGCTTGTTTTTATCAACTAACGTCGATTATATGTTATCTGAAGGTCATTACCCTCAGCGATCGTGCGAATTATTCAATTCAAAATCGTCGCTTATTGCTCCTTTGATTTGACATCCGTGTCAAACACGAACAAGTATAACCCTAAATGTTCCACTTGCAAGAGAGACTAGGGCTATATTTAGTGATTTTTTCAAAAAAACTTCTAAAGCCCTTAAAATCAAGGGTATTCTTCAAACCGTTAAAAATTTACTGATAGCAAACTGGATAAATTGGCGGGTTTCGAGATTTTATTTAATCCAATTATAATTTTGAAATAATTGCGGTTACCCGCAATTTTTAAGATAAAAAATCAATCGGTAACGGGTTCGATTTTCATTCTGCTTTAACATTCTAAACCATTGCTTGAAACCTAAAATCGGAGGCGCATTTAATGATTGAGTTTTATCTTAACGTCTTAATAATTAAATAGTTATACAAAATCAGGGGACTTTGTCCCCTGAAATGATTTTTTGTGTCGGCGCT
Organism: Thermoguttaceae bacterium; assembly: GCA_017447745.1. GTDB lineage: Bacteria > Planctomycetota > Planctomycetia > Pirellulales > Thermoguttaceae > RUG11551. The sequence goes on along the minus strand of JAFSMW010000219.1, from coordinate 16,606 downwards.
TTGATTTACGCTTGTTTACTGCGCTTTCATCTCGATTTTATCGACTTGAACGCCGAGCGTACGATAGTCGTTGGAGCGCTGATAAACTTCAGCGGGAACCCAGCCGGGAGTCTTGAATACAAGCGTCAAACGCTCTTTTCCCTGAGCAGGGATCTGAATGGTAAAAGCGCCGGTTTCGTCTGGACGAGCTAATGCGGTTTCCTTTTGACTGAACGACGCGACCTGTTTGTCTTCCAGCCAAAGCCCCGCCTCGGGGGAGGCGTCGGCGTCACGATACCGATTTCCTCTCAGGTAAACGGTAAGCTGATACGCTTTTCCGGGAACAACGGGCAAACTGACCTTGGATTCCCGCTTCGACCAGCGTGACGTAATGGTTTCGTTTTGAGCGTTGACGAACTGTTCCGGTCCGTGCCAGTTGCGAATAAACACCGCGTCGTCGCTGGTTCCGATGTCGATTGTATAATTCAGCCGTTCAGCCTCCGTCATTCTGTCCAGCCGGTTGAGTTCGTTGGCAGACATGACGGTTTGCGGCAGATTCGCGCCTTCAACGTTCAGCCCGCCTTCCGCCTGATTTCCCGTAATAATAACGGATTTCGCCGCGGGAAGGACTTCGACGTGCGTTCCCGGCTGCTGGAACGTCGAGTTGGAAACTATCGCTTTTCCTGCTGTAACTTGAATGGCGGACGCGCCTGTTCCGCCGTTGTCCCAGTTGACGAAGTGACAGGCGTTGGCGGTCAGCTGTCCTTTTAAGCAATTGGAACGGATGCAGGTTTCGACCGGTCCCCAGAACGAGCAGTTGTTGAGCGACACCTTGCCCCGGTTCCCTTCCGCGACTTCAATGCAAACGGAATCCTGACTCGTCCAGCGACCGACGAATTCCCCGTTGGTTATCAACAGACCGGGTTCCTGCGACTGCTCGACCAAAACCGCCCGGCGGCAGGAGTCGGCGCCCAAGCCGAGAAAATTCCCGTTCGCCGCGCCGTGTTTGTATTCGCTGAACTTGTATCCGACTCCGTATCCGAAACAAAACGTATTGCAGACGTATTCCCAGTCCGTTCGAGCGAACTCAAACGCGACGCCGTTCTTATTAATCCATTCGCAGTACGGGTCTTTCGGATTGTAGTTCAACCCAAAGGGCCAGTAATGAAAATTTTCGACTCGCCCGATGTCGTAACATTGATCAACCAGCAGCCCGCGCCAAATGGGGTATCCGGTAATGTTACGCAGCAGATGACGGTGCGCCTGAACCATGCGAATGCCCTCGTACGGGTTGAGCAAGCAGCAATCCAAAACGCCGACGTTGTTGGTGTGCCGGGACGCGATACACGGCGGATACGGAACAGGCGGCACGACGGTTCTGTCCCATTCCGGATAGATGATTATCACGCCTGCGATGACGGCGTTGTCGCCCGCCAGGAAGATGAACGGCTTGCCCTCCGGGTCGCCCTTGCCGGCGTACGCCAGCAGAACCGTCCCCTTGAGGTTGTCGTCTTTTCGGTTGACCGTTGGAGGAACGGAATACGTCCCCTTGAGCGTAACGCCGCCGGGAATCGACAGGTTACCGTTAATCCGATAACGTCCCGACGCCAACTCGACGGTTCCGCCGCCCGCCTGCCCTGCTCTGTCCAGCAACGCCTGAAGAGCGTCCGTCTGATCTTCCGTTTCGCTTGGCTTCACGCCGTACTGAGCAGCATTCCACCTTGCGGTCAACTCCGTCTGCTGCGCTTGCGCCGACGCGCTCAAAAGCATAAAAATTGAAACAACGGCAAACAATGCCTTGTAAGTTTTGCTATTAATTGTTTTCATGGTTTGATTATTGAGGGTTAATTGACGGTCTTTAACAGCGGAACACAAACAGATTTCCGCTTCTTTATAAACTCTTTAGAATTATATCAGAATCAATTTTAAAATACAAGATGTTCAAAACTATACCTGGAATCCAGAACGCGCATAAATTATGTCTGCAACCCAAATGATCGAATGAGCAATCGGGCATGTGCAGTTTACCTATTCTAGTTAAGCCATATATCCGTTTGGTATTTATATCTTCTTCCCTGATTTTCTTAATTATTCTTTTAAAATTACTTGATTTATTCAAATTTAGAATTATAATTTAAAGTAACGGAAGTGTATAAATAATTTGTATTCAAATCAATTTTTACAAAAACGACGTTTCGAACGATTCGAGACTTTTATCGAAAGATGTTATTTACTGTATTTTAAAATTTGTGAGGTAGCATGATGATTAACAGGTCAACGTTCATGATCTCCGCTGTCGCTTTTATTTGCGTATGCTGCGGCCTGTCCTTTGCAGACCCCGCCACAGATATGCAAGACAGTAAAGAGATTCTAAAAGAAGTTCAAGTCCAGCACGACGAAATCGCGCGTGGAGGAGCGCGGCGAGCGGCGCGGGCGAGTAGACGAGGTTATGTCGTCCCCCAAACCGTTACCACCCCCAAAACGAAAACCGCCACTAACGGAAAAGACGGACAGCAAAAAGATGAAAAAGCTGTCAAAGACGAAAAAACTAACGAAGCTAAACAAGACGCGGCAAAAACAGAGAAGAAAGACGCCAAAGAAGCAGACGTCAAGAAAGACGACAACGCCGCCAAGAGCGACGAAGCTAAAAAGGAAGAACCTGCTTCTCCGTTCAAAGATCCACAGGCAGCCCTTGCATTCCAGGAGTTCAACAACTTTCGCATTCGCAACGGCTTGAAACCTTGTGAATTCAACCAGAATTTACAGAACATCGCCCAGTGGCATTCCAACAACATGTACAATCGACGTCAGATGTACCATAGCGGAACGGCTGGAGTTGCAGAGAACGTGTTCATGGGAAGCTCTTCCGGAGTTTACGCCGTTCGCGTCTGGATTAACAGCCCCGGACATCGCGCCAATATGCTTGGTCCGTATCGCCGCGTCGGAATTGCCAGAACCGGCGGTTTCTTCACGATGGTTTTGCAATAATTAAAAAACGTAACGGAGCAAACAACGTTAGCTCCGTTACGCTTCCACTAGAACCGCATAGTGGTTCAATATTATTAGCCGTGGGTTTTAACCCACGGAGCAGTAGGCTGTAGGCAATAGTAAGAAGTGGTAAGTGATTAGTGGTTAGTACGCAAGCGCTCATCTAACTTACCACTTACCACTTTTTACTTACCACTGTATCTTCGCCTATTGCCTAAACTAAAATTCTCCCAGAGTGTCGTCCAGCAAGAACTTGATTCTCTGTTCAATGATTTTATCTTTATTTTGACGGCTCTTATCAAGCCCCTGCTCCATCTGATTAAGCCAGGCTTTCATACGAGCCAAGTCCATCTCTCGACGCTGCTGACGGACTTCAAAATGTTTAACGCACAGCTCCGAAATTTCCTTTCTGAGAGCGGCTTTTTTCTCGGCGTCCTTTTCATTTTTGAATTTAAAAACCAGATCTCTGATTTTCCAATCCATTTCAGCGTCAGCCTTGAGAAGATTGAATCGTTCCGGATCGTTCCGCCGCATGTTATCCATATCGCGGAATCGATTATGAACGTTGTCAGCGATGAAACGCCCTGGAACAGGTTTGTTTTTCCCGGGGAAATTTCGCTTGGGCGGCATATGATTGAAGTTTTGATGAGCGCCCGGAACGGCGTGCGGACGATTGCCTTGGGAATCGTTTTCCGGATTGTCCGCCAAAGCAACGCCAAAGAACGCTATTGTCATTGCCAACGCTAAACATATCATTCGTTTCATCTTAAAAATCTCCCTCTTCGGAAAAATCCTCTATGTAGTTCATGTTGCCAACAACAAAGTCTGAATTATTGTAATTGGCACAAAGACAAATCATCTCCCCTTCGAATTCTGAAATCTGATTGTCAAAGCTGTCATTCCAATAGTTAAGAGAGCTATTGTTAGTATTGTCTGTTGATTCGCTGACATTTGACTCTATCTTTGAACCTGGATTACTCGGCGTGGTTGTTAACGTCTGATGAACTGCTACGACGGAAATAATAACGCAAACAGCTGCGGCAAGAGCTGCAATAATTCCCTTTTTGTAACTAGTTTTACGAGCTGAAGTCGGCGGCGAAACAGACGGGATGGTAAACGAAACCGGTTTAAGCGCAATTCCTCGATTGGCAAGATTTACAAGCTTGTCAAACGTCTGCGCCTGACTGCGTTCCGATTCTGACAGTTGCGCCAAGTCTGAATCTGAACGGCTAACGTCAGTAATTACCGATAATCTCGCTTCCAAAGCCTTAAGCTCGGCGTCTGGTAGGATTTCGTCAGTTTTAAGGTTGTTATTCATTTATATATCTCCCAAAATTCCGCGCAACTTTTCCAGTGCACGATGGCAATGGCTTAACACCGTTCCCAAGGGCATTTCTACAATTTCGGCAATTTCACCAAAGGATAACTGACCGTAATAGCGAAGCATCAGCGTTTTTTGCTGAACCTCTGAAAGCAATTCCATAGCAGAACGCAATTTCTGGATGTCTTCAGACAAAACCAGATTTTGTTCTGGCGAGCGATCGTTATCGACCGGCTCCGCTGCGCTTTGGACTTCGTCGCTTTCAAAAAAAGTTGGACGTTTTTTTCGTCGATAATCTATTATTAACCTTTCTGCTATGCAAAAAAGGTATTTTTTCGGAGAACCCTGTTCCTGATAAGCGTCTCGAGCAGACCATGCCCGATAAAACGTCTCCTGAGTTATATCTTCCGCTGTTGCGAAATCGTATACGCGGGACTGAACATACGCTTGAATTCTCGACCCGTATTGTTCAACCCATTGAGCAAACTGTTCTTCATCAGGAACCGTTTCCGATTTATTCATCAATCTATAACGGATATATCCGTCATTTATTGCTCCATATTTATTTATTTCGTCCAAAAAACCATTATAATCAATAATTTAATATTTATTTGCAACCTTTTTGAATGATTTTTTCTATTTATATTTACTCCAATTTAGCAGACATATTTGTTTATTCTAGTTGTTTTACGACTATTTCATCTGTTTAATTTATACATCTCTCCTAATCGTATAATTTTGAGACGTTTAAGACAAATTGACAATATAGAAAATATACGTGGTATATCTCAAATCGGTTCACGAATCGCTCCTCTTGCATCTTTTAATTCGATATTCAAATCGCATCCAAAATTTTGCTCAATTTGATGTTGATTTCAAAACAGGATTGTGGTACAATCAAATAAAACGTTGGCAAAAGAGGAAGTCCAACATGAATACCGTTGACAAACCATAAAAAAAGAATACAATATGCGTTCCATCGCAATTATGAACCAAAAAGGCGGAGTCGGTAAAACGACAACGTCCGTCAACCTCAGCGCAGCTTTAGCCATGTCCGGTAAACGAGTGTTGCTTATCGACATGGATCCGCAGGCTCACGCAACCCTCCATTTGGGAGTCAATGCAGATTCGGAAACTCAAAATTCCATTTATGACGTTCTGGTTGACGACGTTTCGCTGGCGTCTGCGAAAACGCCAATAAACGGCAATTTCGATCTGGTAAGCGCTGATTTGGACTTGGCTGCCGCCGAAATGGAACTGTCCGGCGTCGTAGGTCGCGAACTGATTTTGCGAGATAAACTCAAAGAAGACAACGCCTCCTACGATTACCTTATTATAGATTGTCCGCCGTCGCTTGGCGTATTGACGCTCAACGCGCTGGTGGCTGTCAAAGAGGCGTTTATTCCCATGCAGCCGCACTTTTTGGCTCTTCACGGTTTGAGCAAATTGCTGGAAACGATTCAGTTAATTAACAAGCGTCTCAATCCGAAACTTCGCGTTTCCGGGGTTGTCATGTGCATGTACGACGGTAATGCCCGATTGACAAGCGAAGTAACCGGGGACGTCGAAGAGTTTTTCCGCGTTCAGCACGGCGGCGCGACCCCGTGGGCAAACGCTCAAATTTTCAAAACCCATATCAGAAAAAACGTTCGTCTGGCAGAAGCTCCCAGCTTTGGAAAAGATATTTTTACCTACGATCCCAAATGCGCAGGCGCGATCGATTATCTCGCTCTGGCAGAAGAAGTCATGAATAACGAATAATCCGCTCAGCAGGAGCGTTCGATTTTAAAAGACCTTCCTGCTGTGCGATTCCATATCCAGTCCCCCAATAATAACCATGTCAGTAGCAACCGATGAGGTTCCCTATACGATAATACACCGCGGCGACGGCGTTCTGGTAGTTCGCGTTCATTCCAAGACGCGAAATGGACGTCCCTTGCCAGACACGTCATTTACGTTCAAGCCCGGCGATCCTCAATACGAATCCTGGAAAAACATTTATAACGAAAGCCATCCTGACTGTCCGATTGCAGAATCGACTCTGGAAAACAATCAATGAAACCAAGTCGAATTAGAGCGTCTGCCGTTCTGTGTTACATCTGCTTATTGAGCTTCTCATTCAGCGCAGCCGCAAGCATGGCGGCGCCATTGTCGTATAACGAACTCAAATCTATTGCTCAACCTTTTCCCGAACCTCAACCGGGTTCCTGGCAATACGAACAAAAAGAGCCGGGACAAACGTTTTCTCAGTACAAAGCCGGACGTCCAGCAGTCGCCACCGCCAAGCGCCGCGTAATCTACGTTCAGATTCTCGGACGCATGTCCGATTCTCAAAAAACCGTGGTCGACAAGGCTGTTGAATATCTTGGCTTGTTCTACGGACTGAAAACTCAAACCCTGCCGCCGCTGGACGCTTCTGTTGTGCCGATTTCCGCCCGACGCATTCATCCGATGGGGCAACGTCAGTTCAACGCGACGTACATTTGTGAAAAGGTTCTTTTGCCCAGCTGTCCGGCAGATGCGGCAGCGTACATCGCCTTTACGGCGGAAGACCTCTTTCCCGCTCCGGAATGGAACTTCTGTTTTGGATACGCCCTGTACAAACAGCGAGTCGGCGTCTGGTCGCTGGCGAGAAACGGAAATCCAGACGATCCTGACGAAGCCAAAACCGTTTTGCGGCGCACGCTCCGCATCGCGTCTCACGAAGTCGGACACATGTTTTCCATGCGGCACTGTATCGCTTACAAATGCAACATGAACGGCGTCAATTCTCTGGAAGAAGCGGACGCCACGCCGCTGTATCTTTGCCCGGAATGTTTGAGAAAACTCAATTACGCAACAAAGGTTGACTACGTTACCCGCTGGCGTAAACTGGAAAAGTTCTATTCTGAAAACGGTCTGGAAGACGAAGCCCAGTTCATACGGAAATGCCTGGGGTTATAAAGCCGCTTTCCTATTCCCTACTCCCTACTCCCTACTCCCAGAAATCTCTTAAAATCAGTCTTTACAAATTGGCATTATTTGATATTATATGAAATAGTTTATTCCGAAAGAGACGTTGCAGGCTATCTTTCGGAAAGGATGAATGCATATCCTGCTAAAAAGGCGAATCACTTTGAAAAAGTTTAATCCTACCGATATTGTATACACTGTTTTAAAGTCGCTCATTAACAAGCGATTCTTGATGATAGCTCTGCTGATTTGTGCGATTCCGTTTATCGTCTACGGCGCCAAACAAACCTGGGGACATACGGAAAACAAAGTCGAAGACTGGGTGCCTCGAAAGTTTCCGGAAACGCAGCAGCTTCTGAAGTTCGGTAAAATCTTCCAGGCAAATGAAATCCTGCTTATCAGCTGGGACGACTGCACTCTGGAATCGCCGAAGGTAAAGGAATTCAAAGACAAGCTGCTTGCTCCTCAGCCGACGTCCGACGGGGAACAGCGCGTCCTTTTCAACGAGGTCATTACCGGTCAGGACGTTTACGAGCTTTTGTCACAGGAAGACATGCGGCTTGACGAAGAAGAGATTCTGGAACGAATGAAGGGCTTTCTGATTTCGTCCGACTACAAAAAGACGTGTCTGATTGCCATGCTGTCTGACGACGGCAAAAAGTTCCGTCCGGACGCGATTAACGGGCTGTGGACAATAGCGGAATCGATCGGTTTGGACATGTCCAAATTTCACGCCGCCGGGCCGTCGCTGGACTCCGTCGCCATCGACTCGATTTGCCGCACTCATCTTATTGAAATGAACGTTGCGTCGTACATAATCGGGATTATCATCTCGTTTTTGTGTTTCCGGTCATGGCGAGCGGCTTTGATGGTCTTTCTGGTTTCGTTCATGAACCAGCAGATGTGCCTTGCGCTGATTTACTGGCTTAACATTCAGTTCGACTCCATCTTGATGCTGTCGGTCAACCTGACGTTTGTTCTGTCCATGTCGGCGGGCATCCATCTGACAAACTACTATCGAGACGCCATCACCCGGCTGGAACCGCGCGAGGCAATGTACAGCGCGCTGAAAACGGCTCTCGTTCCGACGTTTATTTCGATTATCACCACCATCGCCGGGCTGCTGTCGTTTTTGAGCAGTCAGCTCATTCCGATCCGGAAATTCGGGATCGTTTCGTCCTCTGCGCTGGCGATTTCCGTTACAATCATTTTGATATTCCTGCCGATTTATTATATCTCGTTCCCAATTTCATCGTGGAAAAAAGTTACAAAGAAAGAAACCAAATGGGACTTGGCGACCATTCTGGAACGAATGTTCTATCCATGGGTAAGCAAGGTTCCGTACCTGGTTTTGGCGGTTTCTCTGATTATTGCCGTCGTCTGCTTTGGAGGCGCAGCGCATATCAAAACCAGCATTGGGCTTCACTCCATGCTTCGCTCCTACACTCAGCCGATTAAAGACTACACCTGGGTGGAAGACGAATTTGGTCCGATGATTCCCGTTGAAATCATGTTTACTTGGCCGCAGGGAGAAAACGAACAAGTCTTTGACCGGCTGTGTTTCGTTCGCGATGTAACAGACAATCTTAAAGCCGACATGAAAGACGTCGGTATTATCAGCATTACCAACTTCATTCCTGAGATCCCGTCCCACGGAGCCAGAACCGCCGCCGCCCGAAAACTGATCAACAGGAAAATTGATGCCGTCAAAGAAGGATTTACAAAGTCCGGCTATTTCAAGGAACAGGACGGCAATCAATATTGGAGAATTACCGTTAGAACGTACGCCATGCGCCGCATTGACTACGGTCCGATTATTCAGCAGATTAAAGACATCGTCAACGGTCAGATTGAGAAAGCCGGTCAAAACGCGATTCCCACGCCTGCTGTGGAAACCGTCCCGCCTGTAACAGCAGCAAAAGACGGCGTTTTCGTTTCGACTACAGCTTCTGGGGAATCGTCCATTCTTCCACAAGGAGAAGTAATTGAACAGGAACTTAATAAGCTCAAGAAGAACGCGGATAAATTCAACGCGCCTCTTTCCGACAGCGATCCATTTAGCATTCACGCCAAAACAGGCGTCGACGCTCAAAAGGCAGAATCCAAAACCGCAGTCCCGGCGGACCCCGTCGCCAAGACGTCAGAGCAGCTGACTGTCAACGAAACGCTCCCTGCAGAAGAAACAGTTCCAACGCTGCCCGACGAAGACGCTTCGTTGACCGACATTCCAACGCTGCCCGACGACGTTGACGCCGTTCCCGACATCCCTGTCGACGACGCTGTGAATATTCCCGTTGATAGCGATGCCAATATGGCAATCCCCGTCGACGGAGACGTCATGCCTGACATTGTCGTCGACAGCGACGCCAATCCGGAATCGCCGGCAGATACAAATGCGGAAAGTTCAACGGAAAAGACGGAAACGACCGGCAAGAAAACCGCTCTACTTCCGCTGACTATGCCGGAGTTCATTGTAACAGGCGGCGTCCCGGTTGTCTACAAAGCGCAAAATCAGCTTCTCGACGACCTGAAAGTCAGCTTTTTAACGGCGTTTTTAATCATCGGCTTGATTCTGGTCTGTCTGTTCCGTTCGGTTAGATGCGGCGTTTTGGCGGTCTATCCGAGTTTGCTGCCGGTAATTTTCGTCTTTGGAATCGTCGGCTGGATTGGGCTTCGCGTTGAAATGGGAACCATGCTCACCGGTTCCGCAGCGCTGGGCATCGCCGTTGACAACACGGTTCACTTTATTACATGGTACAGAATCGGACATCAACGCGGCTTGGACAGAAAAGAGGCGACCCGTCTGGCGTACCGAAAATGCGGCTCTGCCATGTTCCAGACGTCGTCCGTCTGCTCGCTGGGACTGGTAACGTACATGATCAGCCCGTTCATTCCGACGATTTACTTCAGCTTTTTCATGTGCGCCTTGCTATTCTCTGCCCTGGTTAGCGACTTGACGGTTCTCCCGGCAATCCTGTTTTCCAACTGGGGCAAGATTTTCGTCCGTTCCGTCAAACCGGCAGAACTGGCTGAACCGGAAACAACGGAAGAATAGTAGAGAGTGGTAAGTGGTTAGTAGTTAGTGGGAATTACGCTTGCGTCCTTACCACTTACCACTTACCACTTGTAACTTACCACTTATCAAGTATTCCATTCCTAATTGTCCTCACCTATCATGTCAACAGCAATCATTACCGGCGCGTCGAGCGGACTCGGTCTCGCCTACGCCAAGCAATTGGTTAAAAAGAACGACGTCGTTGTACTTTGCGCTCGAAACGAAGAACGTCTGGCGAAAGCAAAAGAGGAACTGCTTCAGCTCGCGCCAAGCGCTCAGATTGAAACGATGAGCGTTGACCTGTCAACCTTTGACGGAATCGACGCTCTGGCAAACCGCGTTGCGTCAACTCCCAATTTGGAATGGATGATCAACAACGCTGGTTTCGGCTTGGGCGGGCAAGTCTATCCAGACAACGACATTAAGCGTTCGACCGACATGCTTGTAACGCACTGCGCCGCTGTCGAGCGTCTGTCTTACGAGGCGGCGAAGGTCATGAAAGCCAACGGGCGGGGGTATATTCTCAACACGTCGTCCGTCGGCGCGTTTTTCGTCGGAAAGGGCTGCGTTGATTACGCCGCGACCAAAGCGTACGTCGTCTCGTTTACCCGCGGCTTGGCGTGCGACTTGAAAGGAACCGGCGTTCGAGCGGTTGTCTTGTGTCCCGGATTCGTCAGAACCGGATTCCATTCCACGCCGGAAATGCTGGTTGACAAAGACCTCTACGGAAAGATTCCCAACTGGCTCTGGATGGACGCTGACTGGGTTGTAAAGAAAGCGATTCGCTGCGCCGAGCACGGTTCGACCGTTATGCTGGTCCCATCGCTGAAATACAAAATCGCCGTCTTTTTCTTAAGACGGTTGTGGGTGTAACATTATTGAAAGCTATTAGCCGCTAGCTATTAGCTGTTAGCTTTGAGGCTTTTCGTACTGAGCGTTAACTATTAACGCTGGAATCTAAAAGATAAAGCTAAAAGCTAGAAGATAACGGCTAGAGGCTTCTTATTTCTGCCATATCGGCAAATAGTTGTTTTCCAACTGCAGGACGATTAGAGCCATGGCGGCAGCGTAGTCTTTGGAGAACTCGCTTGACCAGCTGCCGTCGGGATTTTGAGCGGAGAGCAAAACCGGGACAATTCGGTTTCGCCACGTTTGCCAGTCTTTTTGCTGCTGTCTGTACGCGCCGGATAGATAATAGATCGCGTAGTACGGATAGTCCTCGCTAAATCCCGGCAGCGGCGACTGCGCCTTTTTGGCGAACGCGGTTTGAAGATGTCGGTTGAGGTAATCAAACGATTTCCCCAAGGCGGGATTGTCGTTCTGTCCGGCGGAATACAGCGCCGCGACAACGGCAGCGGAGCGGGGCAGGGCGCTTTCTCCAGACGGACTCATGTACATGAACCCGCCGTCGCTGTTCTGGCGCGCCAAGAGATATTTCACCGCCCGGTCGATCGTTTCCGCCGGGACGTCTCGACCAGCGTTTCTCGCCGCTCTGAGAGCCATGACCTGGCACGCTGTAACGGAAACGTCAGCATCTTTTTTTACGGGGAAGTATCGCCAGCCGCCCTCGTCGTTTTGAGACGCAATTATCAGCTTGACCGCCCGGTCGAGAACGGGAATCAGGTCGTCGCCTTGATACATTCCCGCCGTTTCCGCCAGAAAGAGCGTCGCGAACCCGTGTCCGTACATGGGTCGAAACGAGCCGTCTGCGTCTGCTGTGGCGGGTCGATTGATAAACCCGTCAGGTCGGGCGATTGACAAAAGATACTTGACGCATTTTGACGATGGCGCGTCCGGCGTCTCGCAGACGTCCCCAGAGGAAATAAACGCCATTCCCGCCAGCGCCGTTACAGCAGCGTCCCCGTCGTAGTACCCGGAACCGAACGAGCCGTTGGACTTCTGACTTGCCGTCAAGTACTTCAAGCCGCGCTTGACTGCGTCAACCCGCGCCGCTTCGGAATACGTCAAGCCGGAATCCGTCTGAGCCAACCCCAGACAGGGAAACGTCAAAACCGTCAACAGAATTAATATTGAGCGAATTCTCATATAGATAATTATAAACGGAGAACGGAATCCTGTCAAGATAAGCTCGGAAGAAATACCTTCGACCTGCACATGCCCAGCGACGAAGCGGAACCCCTCACTGGATCGCGGACGTAAGTCCGTTTTTTTAACACGAAATACACGAAATACACGAAATAGACGAAAGAATTTTAAATCGACTTTTCGTTTCTTTCGTTCTTTTCGTGTTTTTCGTGTTTAAAAATTTCTTCGGCGGCAGAGACTGCCGCGATCCGAGCTGAACGGAGTTTTTCAGCGGGTCATTGGACAAGGCGGCGTCAAGCCGCCGCATTCCCCGGCGCAAGCGCTCACCGTTCTCTAATCATCGCCCCATAACTTGACAAAACTATTAATCGTGTTAGAATACATCAAAAAACAAGGTTATACTAATTATATTAAGCAAATGGCTGACCAAACCCCGATGATGCGACAGTATTTGGAGGCGAAAAAGGCGTTTCCAGATACGATTTTGTTTTTCCGAATGGGCGACTTCTACGAGATGTTCAACGACGACGCCCGAACGGCGGCGCGCGTACTGAGCCTGACGTTGACCAGTCGCGACAAAGGTCCCAACGCCTCGCCCATGTGCGGATTCCCGCATCATCAGCTGGATCAGTATCTGTCAAAAGCGGTCAATTCCGGACTGAAAGTGGCGGTCTGCGACCAGATGGAAGACCCGCGCTTTGCCAAGGGAATCGTCAAGCGGGAAGTTACCCGAGTTGTTTCCGCCGGGACAATTACAGACGACTCCATGCTTGACCCGCGGTCTAACAACTATCTGGCGGCGGTTGTTGACGGGAAACATGACTACATCGGCATGGCGTGGATTGAACTGTCTACGGGCAAATTTCAGGCGGCGGGGTTCCCTCGGGGGGAACTGGCTGACCAGATCGCCCGAATCCATCCCAGCGAAATTCTCATTGAAGACGACTCCCAGCTTCTGCCGGACTACATTCTCAATTCCGTCATGATAACGCGGCGAATGAACTGGCAGTTCGGGTTCGACAACGCGTTTCGAGTCTTGACGGAACACTTCCACACCCGGAACTTGGACGGGTTCGGCTTTGCAGAAACGGAGCAGGACGCGCAGGCGATTCGAGCGGCGGGCGCGGCGTTGGACTATCTGGTCGAGACGCAGAAGACGTCGCTTGACCATATCGAAGCCCTGCTGCCGTACAGTTCCAGCAAGACGTTGGAAATTGACGAGGCGACGCGCCGGAGCCTGGAAATCAACTACACGTTCCGCGGGAATCGTCGGGAAGGGTCGCTCCTGGGCGCCATCGACCGGACTGTTACAGCCGTTGGCGCTCGTCTGCTTTCCAGCTGGCTTTCCGACCCCCTGATGGATATCGAGCGCATCAATCGGCGTCAGTCGGCGGTGGAAGAGCTGGTCAACAACCCGCATATTTGCGACGCCCTGCGAAGCGTCTTTGACGGCATTTACGACATCGAGCGCCTTTTAACCCGCGTCAGTACAAACCGCGCCACGCCCCGGGATTTGAGCTATCTGGGCAAGACGTGGCGGCTCATGCCGGAAATCAAACGGATTCTTCAAGACTGCTCGTCAGAGCTGCTGTCACGCGTTCGAGACTCTATCGACCTGTGCGAAGACCTGACGGCTTTGCTGGAATGCGCCTTGGTCGAAAACTGCCCGGCGCAGGCTCACGACGGCGGGTTTATCAAGCCGGGATTTTCTGCGGAGCTGGACGACCTGCGCAACATCTCCATTACCGGCAAGCAATGGATGGCGGACTATCAGGCGAAGATGCAGGAGCAGACCGGCATCAGCAATCTCAAAGTCGGGTACACGCGCGTTTTCGGGTACTATCTGGAAATTACCAACGCTAATTCCAGCAAACAGGTTCCAGACTACTTCATCCGCAAACAGACGCTCAAAAACGCCGAGCGGTACATCACCCCGGAACTCAAGGAGTACGAAGAAAAAGCCCTCACGGCGGAAGAACGCTCTTTGGAACTGGAACAGACGCTCTTCTCCTACTTGCGGGAGCAGACGGCGGGGTATCATAAACAAATGTACAGAACCGCCACTGTGCTGGGAGAACTGGACGCGCTGCAGTCGCTGGCGACGCTGGCGCGTGACAGGAACTACTGCCGTCCGGAAATGACCGAGGAGCCGATTCTCGACATTATCGACGGGCGGCACCCGGTTTTGGATATTACCCGCCCTGAGGGGGACTTCATTCCCAACGACATCGTCTGCGACCAGGAACACGGATACATTCAGTTGATTACCGGTCCCAACATGGCGGGGAAAAGCACGTTTATTCGTCAGGCGGCGCTGATTGTCATTCTGGCGCAAATCGGCGGGTTCGTGCCAGCCAAACGAGCGAAAATCGGGATTGTCGATAAAATCTTTGCCCGGGTCGGGGCGGGCGACGAGCTGTCCCGCGGGCGGTCAACGTTTATGGTCGAAATGACCGAAACGGCGAGAATCCTCAACCGCGCCACCGCCAGAAGCCTCGTCATTTTAGACGAAATCGGCAGAGGCACGAGCACCTACGACGGGATTTCTCTCGCCTGGGCGGTGGTCGAGCATCTGCATCAAACCGTTCACGCCAGAACCCTTTTTGCGACGCATTATCACGAACTGACCGACCTGGGCGACCACGGCGACGGCATCGCCAACCTCAACGTCGCGGTTCGGGAATACAACGGCGACATCGCGTTCCTGCACAAGATCGTTCCCGGCGCGGCAGACAAAAGCTACGGAATTCACGTCGCCAAACTCGCCGGCGTCCCGACGTCGGTTATCAACCGCGCCAACGAGATTTTACTCGAACTGGAAAACGAGGACACCCCGGAACAGTCCGCGCAAATCAAAACAAAACACCGTCCGTCCAAAACCAACCGGCTACAAACCGCAGACGGCATGGTTCAGCTCACGTTCTTCGACCCGGTCGACAACCCGGTTCTAACCGAGCTGTCCCACGTCGATATTAACTCCCTCACCCCCCTTGACGCCCTGGCTTTAATTCAGAAATGGCAGAAAGAAATTTAGGCAGTAGGCAAGAGACAGTAGGCAGTAGTACGCAAGCGCCTCAAAAAACTATTGCCTCCCTATTGCCTCCGTGGGTTAAAACCCACGGCTACTAAAATTGAACCCCTACGCGGTTCTACCGGATGCGCTTCGCGCCTATTTCCTACTGCCTACTGCCTACTGCCTACTGCCTTCCCCATCCCCATGAAAACCCTCCGCCTCCTGTTCGCTCCGCTTTCGCTTCTCAGCGCGTTCGCTATTGGGCTGTCCTGCCCGTGGCTCAACGCCTATCGCGCTGCGGTTCCGTATTTGGTGATGGGGATGTTGTTTCTGGTTTTTCTGCAGCTCAACTGGAATCAGCTCAGAATTCGAGCCAGCGTCTTTGCGATTGTTGCGGCTAACCTCGCGATTCCTCTGACGTTCTATTTTATCTTCTCCGCCTTGAATCAGCCGGTTCTGGCAATCGGAGCGTTTATGGCGGGAATCGCCCCGACGGGTTCCGCCGCGCCGTCGGTTATCAGCTTTTTGAAACAGAACATCGAATACGGCGTAACGGCGTTTGTCATGACGACGTTTACCGTCGCCA
Organism: Thermoguttaceae bacterium; assembly: GCA_017447745.1. Classification (GTDB taxonomy): domain Bacteria; phylum Planctomycetota; class Planctomycetia; order Pirellulales; family Thermoguttaceae; genus RUG11551. Next base: position 666 of record JAFSMW010000219.1, on the reverse strand, counting down.
TCGCCATTCCGTTGATTCTGCCGCACCTGCTCCCGGAAGCGGCGGACAAAGGTTTTTTGGAACTCTTTCTGCCGATAGCCCAGCGCGTTGGATTTTTGATTTTTATTCCCGTCGGCGTATCGCTGATAATTCGCTGGATCGCGCCGTCGTCAAAGAATCGGTTCCCCAAGGCGTACAGAATGATTTCGTTTCTGCTTTGGGTTTGCTGTATTACGATTATGCTTTCCGGGGCGTCCAATACCATTTGGAACGAACTCGACGCCAGCCAGCGCTGGTTCGTCCCCCTATGCTTTTTAACCGCGTTGTGCGTTTGCGTTACCAACTTCACCCTGGGACATTTCCTTTCCAAAGAGTTCCCCCGGGAATCATCTCAGACGCTGGGGCAAAAGAACATCGCCGTTACCGTCGCCCTTGCCATGGAATTCTGCGAACCCATGGTTGCTATCGTCCCGCTGATGTATATTCTGTGTCACAACTCCTGGAACTCGTGGCAGATGATCCGCCTGAGCCTGAAAGAAGAGCGAGAGGCGAGGGAGAATTAGTAATTAGTAATGAGTAATTAGTGTCTTGTCCTGGTATCGGTTGACAGAAAGGTTAAAGATGTTAAAACGATATACAGACGCATTTCGTCAGACCGTAGTGTCAGAAATCGTTTCAGGCAAGTGG
>JAFSMW010000218.1 GCA_017447745.1 Thermoguttaceae bacterium | reverse complement strand
GCGTTTGTCTTTGGGACTGCGACCTGTTTTGGCCGCAGAACTGGTAATCAAAGCTCCTGCGGAAGAAACAGCTGCCGCATCGTGTTTCAACGCCTTTTCGTACAAAACGGCGGGAACAGGATTGCGGACAATGGACGGTCGAGTGATGCCCCAAGGGCTAAGGTCAAGTTTGACGGACATTTTAGGTTAGGACTCCTCCTTCAAGGTTTGCTAAAGGGGTCAAATAAAACTATAAAAAATCTTAGGATATTATAGCGCCTTTTCGTTTTTTGTCAGGGGGGACGACAAAAGCGCTTGATTTTAAAGAATATACACAAAATTTTCCAGCAATTGAACATGGTTGAGTCCGGCTCGCGGCAGTCTCTGCCGCATCAGAAACCGCCGCGATGCGTGCATACCAAAACGACGAAGCCGAAAACCTCCCTTGGATGTAGCCCGTCCCCGGGCTACAACTTGACGGCGAAAGCCGTCAAGGAAAGACGGAAGCCTCCAAAAACTTCTAAACGTGAAAAGCCCGCTTGAACACCCGGCTCGCGGCAGTCCCCTGCCGCAATAGAACTGCGTAGCGGTTCACTGTTTCTAGCCGCGGGTGAAACCCACGGAAAGACGATTGAAACGTTTCTCTCTAATCGAGTCAACCACTTTTTCATTCCCCCGCGCCGTAGGCGCGGGGGAATGAAAAAGGGTATTTGTCGATGTTTTTACTATGCGGTTCGGTTGTCCGTGGGTTAAAACCCACGGCTAGGCATATTCAACCGCTACGCGGTTGTAACGGTAACGCCTGCGATTCGGACTCAACAGAGGTTTTCCGTTGTACCAGCAAGTAGCCCGGGGACGGGCTACATCCAGAGGAGGTTTTCCGCTTCGTCATTTTGTATGCACCCTGCGAGGCGTTTTCTTACACGCCCCCAAAACAGAAAAAATATGCCTGCGGTCTTGATTTAACTTGATAAATCTGTTAATATATCTATTAACTAGACAACTTTCCCTAAATATCCCATTTTGATTATGATAATCGACCTTTCCCATCGGCTCACCGCCCAAACCGCGCCGTTTCCCGGCGACCCCAAGTTCGAATCAACGCAAGTCTTAACGGACGCGGTCGACGGATATAACGTCAGAGCCGTCCGCTTTTCCACCCATTGGGGAACTCATCTGGACGCTCCTGCCCACGTCAACGCCGCTGCAACAGACGTCGCGTCAATCCCGCTGACCAAGCTGTACGGCGACTGCGTCTGTATTCCTCTTAATAATAAAGGGAATCTCAAACCGGATTCGACAATAACGCTAGATATCCTAACTCCTTTTGAAACAATAATTAACCGCAGTAAAAAAGTTCTGTTTCAAACCGGCTGGAGTCAATTCTGGAACGCGCCGGATTATTTCGCTCACACGCCCGGTTTCTCTCTAGACGCGTTGGAGTTCCTGATTCAAGCGCAAATTGAACTCGTGGGATTCGATTTGCCCTCGCCGTGTCGAGACGAAGACGAACTGGCGGGACATCGTCTGCTTCTCAACAACGGCGTTATCATCGTGGAAAATCTGACGAACCTGGATCAGCTTCCTGTCGCGCCGAAAACCTTTGTCCTTTCCGCGTTCCCGCTGGCAATAGAAGGCATGGACGGATTCCCCGTTCGCGCCGCGGCGATATTGTAAAATTTCGACAGATTGTACTTCAAGAGCATAACGATTATTCCGTATATCCCGACTATCAGGAATAACCTTTCAGAAACAGGAAAAAACATCGAAAAAAATTATGCTTTTCTCCCCCCACATTGAAAAAAACAGGGTATAATAAACTATGAATTTGGCGATAATACGCAAAAAACGTTTCTACACGTTCAAGTTCTTCATACCCATTACCCTAACGCCCGAACCAAAGGATTTGGAATCGGGCGTTTTTTTATGTAAACAGATCAGCTTCAAAGCCGTTCGACCATCGCTTTGTCGATAACATTTAGCAGTGCGGCTCATCCGCCAAACCGCCCTGATAAACTTCCTTTTAATACAACATCTTTGAATTTAGTTAAGATAGGCACAATTTATAGTCCTCCCTTGTGTTAAAACAGTTAAAGTTTCAAAAATTAACGTATTTTTTTCGTTTTTTTTCGAAATTTCGGAAGAATTTTCTTGACTTTTACCGAAATCTTTGTTATGATATTATCATTGATTGTTTGAATACGAAATGTAAATCAAACAAGGGATAAAAAACGATTTGCATTTCAACGGATTATTATACTGAGGACCCTGCCTGCCTACGCCTCAGCTACATTAGTATTCTAAACAGAACTGTCAGGGAGACAGGTTTTGGTATCGATTTTCCTCACGGACGGGGGAATGCGCGTTGGCGTTTTTGCTTAATTTGCATCGCGTCATTGTCGGCAAAAAATTTTTGTAAAAATTCCGAATACTAAAACGAACAATGTTGTTTCTGCTGCGTAACACTATAGACCGTTAGCATATTAATAAACAAATTTCACCATTTGTTTTTGTTAATAACGCTCGTATAGCGTAATCAATCACTACTATCCCGAAAGGGAATCACCAACTTCACTTTTTGTAGGAGAATTTATTATGCGAAATGTTTTTGACGCCATTCTTGAATGTGGCCACGATGAAGATTTCGAACCAGTTGTCAGCCCGGACTTCCAGCCGACTGACGCCCCCGCCGGTTCGCAAGCTAAGCTGGAAGTCCTTGCTGAACGCATCCGCCGCGGTTTCCCGCTCTGGCACAAGGATGATCGTAGCGATTACAGCGGTTTGTCTGGATATCAAATCACTAAAAGCAACGACTAAAACTCTACCAGCTTACGATTGAATTCCATTAACGAGATCAGCGATAGGGGAAATATTATTCCTCAATCGCTGTTTTTTTATCAAAATTTCCAGACAGTCAGGCTATTTATTCATTTTTATCTAATTTATAGTCTGCTTTTTTGGTTTTTATTGCCTAATTCACCCCCTGAACATCCGACAATTTCGATATAAATATAAAAAATTTTCAGAAAAAACGCTATTTTCTCGTCAGACTGGTTGATTATTTCTTTAGAAAGAATTAAAATAGAAAATAGAAAGATAGAATATTATGTTGCAGTCGAATTTTACCTCGATTTGTAAACCTGCCTGCACATCCATATTCCCCAACGTCCCGCCTTTAAGCGATCAGCGATTGTTGATCTGCCAAGAATCATTATATACAGATTATGGCTTCATTTCAATTCTACTGTCCTCCTAGCCGCATCACCAAAGCTTGGGCTGAGCTGGGGTATGCCTACGGTTTCGACCTGATGCCGTGGCAGACGTGGATTGACTATCAGCCAGGTTCTGTAACCGCTCACATGGAAGACGGAGACGCGGTGCGCTTTTGCTGCCCATGGTATCAAAAGAACATGGGGGTAATCACGCTGTCGACGACAACACTGGCGCAGCGGGAGCGTCCGTATATTCTTTCTGTTGAAATGGCGCGGGAAAAAATCGCCGCCGTTCGCGCTCAGATGTTTGAATGGCAGCAGATGGGTCTGACGCCTCCGCCAGCCGTCGAGGAATATTTGCGAATTGCCACCTCCGCGTTAGGCAGAGCAACTCGAAATATGTACGGACCTTCGCCCATTGACGGAATTCTGCATCCGGAAATTATCACTCCTGAATCTTCGGAAGGGGCAGACGCGTCAGCTCCGGTTCAGGTTCGCTATCCGGAAGACGTTGCCGCGTTGGTTCAGGAATCCATGACGTCTCTTCAGTACGCCTTGGAAGCCGCCAATACGCTTACCGCCAATTACGTCGCCCGACGTCTGGCTATTGTCGGAACGCCAACCAAACTGGCGGATTTAGGCTGTTCTCTGGGCGACATCATCCCGGCGGAACCGTTTTCAACCGTGTTTAAAAGCGCGTTCCAAACCGCTCGCGTCGACATCAACTGGCGAAAACTCGATCAGCTGTCCAAATACCAGGAACGCTGCATCAAGCAGATGAAATGGTGCAAAAAGAACAATGTCAAATGCGCCGTCGGCCCGCTCATCCGCTTTGAAGACATCTTCTTCCCGGAATGGCTGACGCTCTACGCAGACGATTTCGACGCGATTTGCGATTTCGTTCGCACGTACGTTATCAAATGCGTTGAAATGTTCGGGGAATACGTCGACATCTGGTTTGCCGCCTCTAAAATCAACGTTAGCGAAGCTCTCGGACTAAACGAAGAACAGCGCGCTCAAATAACCGCGATTGTTCTCGAAACGCTCCAGCAGCAAAAAGTTACGGGAGACGTCGGCATAAGCCTGTCTCAGCCGTTTGACGAAAATCTCGGTCGCGTCAACAGCTGCTTTACCGCCTATTATTATGCAGAAGCCCTGTTCAACAGCGGTTTGAAGATCGATTTTATCGACCTGAACATGGACATCGGTTTCAACGGAGACGGCACCCAGGATCGCGACCCGCTCCAGTATAGCAGACTGCTCGACGGCTGGGTCAACGCCGGGATTCCGATCAGCATTTCCCTGTCCGTGCCGGGGATTAAAGATTCGCCCGCCAATCCCAAGCTGAAAATGCCGTACTGGTCTGGCTGGACGTATCAAATTCAGCAGAACTGGCTTAAACGCTGTCTGCCGTTATTCTGGGCAAAACCTCGAATCAAACAGATCATCTGGAACACGCTTATCGATCCGCAGGATTCCGGTCTGTTCTCAACCGGTCTGTTTGACGTTCAAGGGCGCAGCAAGCCGGCTTTGAAAGTCTTTATCGGTCTGCCCAAGATGTTCGAGGCAAACTGATAGCATATTGTCAGCTCAACTATTTTCATTTTTCAAAAGGAGCGTTATCATGGAGCGCTTTTATAAGTTCTTGACCTTTTGCTCTGTCTTGTTCGCCGCCATAGTTGGGAAAGCTGACCAAAGCGTTGTCATATCTGATAAACTGACGCCTCAAAAATGCTGCATTGATTTGTTTAGCCCTGAAGTCGCATTGAAATTTGAAGTCATGTTTCTCACTGGCAAATACGACTTCAAACCTGTCGGGGCGCTAAAGCAGACTGTTTTGCATTACGCCGCCGTTGAGAACAACGCTCATCAGGTTCAGAAATGCCTCGAATTGGGCGCGGACGTCAATGCGAAGAATTGTCTGGGCAGAACCCCTCTGACCGCGCTGTTAAGCAGTACTTATGAACTATCCAACAAGTATAAGGGTTCTTCCTCCATTCGCTCTGTAGACTTTTCAAACGTTGTCGATATTCTCCTCCGTCATGGGGCGGACGTCAACGATGTTGACAACGTCGGGAAAACGGCGATTGACTACGCGATCTTTCAAGGAAATCTGAATGTAGTCAAGAACCTGATCAAACGCGGAGCAAAACTGCCGACAAACCGCCCGGGCTGGGATGGCATTCTGGCAGAGGATACCGATTATTCTCCTGAGATGATTCAATTTCTCATTGATCACGGAGCTAACGTCAACGGGAATCTTCAGGGCGCTCCTTTGCTTTCTCAAATCATGAGAAATAATTGGTCTGGGGTGAAATATCTCATTGACGCAGGCGCAGACTTAAACGCCACAGGAGTATTTTGCGATACTCCAGTTCATCTTGCCGCAGGGAAAGGCTCTCTGGAAATGACAAAGCTGCTTGCTGAACGCGGAGCGGATTTATTTGCAAAAGATATGCTTGCACACTCCGTTCTTCATGATGCGGTTAGAGGGGGTTCTGTTCAAGTTGTCCAATGGCTTATTGATCAAGCTCTGGACGTTAATGCGAAAAACGTACTCGGAGAGTTGCCAATAGATAAAGTTTTCACTTATAAACCAGCGACGTCCCTGAATAAACGCGAACTCAAAAAAACCGTTGAGCTGGTTAATCTTTTACTGGATAACGGCTCGTTTGTCGGCAACGAATCGTTAAGTAATCGGAATTTGATCATTACGGCATATCGATGCAACGACCAGAAGCTGTTCAAAAGACTGATAAAGCTCGGAGTAAACGTCAAGGATGCGTTTCGAGTTAACGACCTTGTCGATCTTCGTAACAGATTATCTCTTTTTGACGTGCTTGATTATTTGGCAAATCAACAGAAAACGGAGCTTCAAAAAAAACTTTTCAAGTATATTCTTGTTCAAGTCAAAGCGTCAGATAAAGAAAAAAAGGATTTGTTTGACAAAGCGGCATCCTTGGAAAAATACAAGCTGGCAAACCTGTTATTCGAATCCTGGAAGAACGTTTTGAATCCGCATCTGATTTATATTTCAAACGACGATTCCGCCGCCCGGTTTGACAAAGACCTGTTTCTTCGCGACGTAATAATAGTTGATCTGAGAACAAACGATATTAAAAAACGATATAGAAAACCAGAACGGTTATCGCCCGACCAGGTGCAATGGCTGACAGATCGCGGCGCCGATCCCTGTTTGCCGGGAGAATGCGGACGAAACTTTCTTTTTAAGGCGGTCGAGAGCTATAATTTGGAGTTGATAAAATACGTCGTAAAACAGGGCGCCGATATAAACGTCAAAGACGAGGAAGGACAAACGCTTCTGTTTTTTACTCCGAATTGGAAGATGACAAAATACCTTATTGACGCCGGAGTTGACGTTGCCGTCCAAAACTCGTCTGGCAATAATTTCTTTAATGGCAATAAAGCATCATATTATTATAACGATATAACTCTTAATCAATTTAAATACATTTATTCCTTGCTAAAGGACGATATACAGGACGAATCGAAATTCTTTTCAGATGCGATTGACGTATGCCGCGTTCGAATGCAAATTGCTCATTGGCTTGTAAAACAGGGATTCGATTTAAAAACGCTAAACAACAAGGCAAAAGCAAAACTCATTAACGCCGCTATAACATGCCCATGCCGAAAGTTTAATGACAAGTCTGATAAACCGTTTGCAGCTTATTTCTCGCAAATAACCCATCTGATAAACCAAATTGATTTCTTTCGCGCGCCGAAATCTCCAACAGAGCAAGGGCTGGCGTTGGCGCTCTGTCCTGTTCAATGGGAAGCGTTAAGCGTTATATTTCAAACGGCAAAAATCATAAAGGACGACATTTTATCCGATCATGGGTTGCCAGAATTGCGATTTCTGATTCACTATGGCTTGTTAGAAAAAAAGGAATCGGTAAACAATGCCCTTAAAACGCTTATTGCAAACCTTGACAACAACGCGTGTAACAACGAATTCACGCTGCCTGTAATACAGGCGTTGCTTGACCTGGGCGCGGACGTCAATCTTTCCGGGGACGTTGAAATGGGCTGTACGCGTATATCACACGGGACGCTTTTGGATTTCGCCCTCAGAAGAGGGAATTTGGAAATGACGCAGGACTTGATTCGCCGCGGCGCATTTTTGGATTATGATGAATTATCCGACCCGGATTTACGGGAAAGCGTATACCAATGTCCTAATCCTGTACTTATTAACTGGCTGGTCAGAAAGCCGGTCTGTTTGTACTATATCAAAGGTTCTCCAGATGTTTTTGTAAAAAACGCTCTGCTGGCGGATAACTATCATTGGCTCCAAGTCCTTCAAAATCATGGATTTAACATGAAAAAAGTCCTTGATAAATATTCAGACGTTATTTTCTCGGAAATTATTCTGAGAGGATCTCCATTGGCTATTCAATGGCTTGTTGATCACGGCGTTGACGTGAATGGTACAGGGATAGACGACGAACCTTTTATATATTATGCCGTGGCAAACGATCGGCTAGCCGCTGTTAAAACGTTAGTCAAATGCGGCGCTAACCTTAAAGTTGTCGTGATAAATAAAAGCGGTACAATAGCTCATGCGGCGGCGCAGAGCCGTAATTTGGAAATCGTTAAAGTATTAGCTGACAACGGCGTTGATTTTAACGCGCTTGACAGCTATGGAAACGCTCCAATTCATGTCGCCGCAGGTGAATATCACAACGTTCTAATAATAGAGTACCTTCTCAATCACGGCGCTGACGTCAACGCTAAAAACAACGATGGCGAGACGCCGCTGGATATTGCCAAGAGGGAGTCAAGGGATGACGCAGTCGAGTTTTTGAACAATTACCTGAAAAAGAAACAATCCGCCGAGAGAATCCAGGATTAGAAGCAAAGAGCGTTTGGATAAAGTTCGACATTCTGTTGAAGCGCGGGAGGGAATCGAAACTCCCGCGTATTAGCTATTTCACACATACATTATATTTAACTCATATTCACACCAACAACATATTCTCTCTCTATCACATCTCTCTATTTTCTCTATATTAAATTCCTTATTCTCTATTCTCTATTCTCTGAATGTTAATTTAGATAGTCTTTTTGGTTTTTAAATTTTTTACTAAAGTTTTTCTGTTCTCTGAAGGCGCTCTGGACGATAATACATGTACAACCAAACATCACAATCAAACAGAAGGTATCTATAGCGTATGGACGCGCTATGGAAAATTACAGAATCATGTTCCATAAAAGTGGATTCATATCCTCCCCCTATGGAACAATAGGGCGCTGTATAACCTTAAATTAATTCACGGAGGAAATAATGACCGCAACACGAGTCTCCCCAGATGAAGTTGCCGCGTTATGGGAACGTTACAAAGCCGATCCGAAAAACATTGACCTGCGGAATCAAATCGTTGAACTTTATATTCCGTTGGTTAAATATCATGCACAACGCGTATGGTCCAGACTGCCAGACGGCGTAGATATTGACGATCTGACCTCTTCTGGAATTTTCGGTCTGATTGACGCTGTTGAGGCGTTTGATCTAAACCGAGACGTCAAGTTTGAAACGTATTGCGCTCCGAGAATTCGCGGCGCTATGCTGGACGAACTGCGTTCCATGGACTGGGTTCCGCGCTTGGTCAGAACGAAAGCTAAACGACTCAGCGAAGCGACGAAAACGCTGGACGAAAAACTCGGGCGTCAACCTACCGACCAGGAATTGGCGGACTATCTTCAGATTTCCGTCGAAGAGCTTAAAAAGCTGACCGCCAGCGCTACAGCCGTCAACGTCGTCAGTTTGAATAAAAAGTGGTCTGAAACAGACAGTTCCAAAGAAGTTAGCGAATTAGATATTCTTGAAGACATGAAGGGCGAAGATCCCACCGAACGATTGCAGAAAATCGACACCATGCGTCTGGTAACAAAAGGGCTTAAACGTAACGAACGGCTCATTCTGTTGCTGTATTATTATCAGGACATGACCATGAAGGAAATCGGCGCTACGCTCGACCTGTCAGAAAGCCGCGTCAGCCAGATTCATTCCAGCATCGTTCAGCGACTGCAAATGCAGCTGTCCAAACGCCGCCCGGAATTCGCCGTTTAACGCGCAGAATTTACCCTTATCATGATTACTCAACTTACTGGCAAACTGACGCTGTTATACGACGATTGGGCGGGAATTGAAATCGGTCCGTTTGTATACGAAGTGTTTATCCCGGAATTCGCCCGGCGTCAGCTTCAAGGGAAAGTCGGGGAAGAAGTTCGATTCTATACCATCGAATACATCGAAGGGAACGCCGCGCAAGGCGGACGTCTAACCCCTCGAATTGTAGGGTTTCTCTCTCCGGCAGAACGGGAATTCTTTGAACTGTTCTGCTCCGTCGACGGCGTCGGCGTAAAGAAAGCTCTTCGCGCCATGGTCAGACCGGTTCGGGAAATTGCCGCCGCTATCGAAG
>JAFSMW010000217.1 GCA_017447745.1 Thermoguttaceae bacterium | reverse complement strand
TACGCGGCTCTCCTACAATCCCACAAAATTGCTCTCGACTTTCAATTTTCAACATTGTTGATTTTTGTAAATTATATCCCTTGCAATTCAATTTCTAATAGGGTACAATTAGAGATGTAAAGGGGTTGTAACCTCCTAAGAGCGAGGCGTTCTATTTCCTGTTCGCCTGACGGCGAATGCGTAATTCCGTTCGCTGCGCTCACTCCATTACCGCCTTCCAATCTTTCCTACTTCCCAATCATGAAACGGCGACAATTTTTAAAATGGACGGCTCTTTCCAGCGCGCTGACATTTGGAATCCCACTGTTGGCTCAAGAGTCTAAAAAGAAAGTTCTGTACTACGATTATAGTTCCGGGTACATTCACGAGCCGACTCGCGACGTTGACGGCAAGCCCGGTAAATGCGGGTCGTTTTTCAAAGCGTTCGGCGAAAAGAACGGTTTGGACGTCGTTTGTACGAAAGACGGAAACGTCTTTGCGGATGACCTGACGCAGTACAGCGCGATTATTCTGTATACGAGCGGAGATTTGTATGTCCGCAACCCGCGCTGTCCCGGGAACCCGGTTCCAGCTGGGACGCAGGAAAAGCTGGTCGACGCCGTTCGCGCCGGAGTGGGGTTGCTGTCGCTCCATCCGACGACCGATTCGTGGCGCTGTAACGGAACGGCGTACGTCAGCAAAGCGACTGAAGAAATCTACGCCAACGACCCGGTGGAAATTATTACTCCGTTTACCAAGCTGGTTGGCGGGCAGTTTATCATCCACGGACCGCAGCAGGAAGCCGAGGTTGTCTTTGCCGACCCGGTCGAGCTGCCGTGTTTGAAAGCCATTCCGGAAAAGAAGTATCGAGTTTTTGAAGAATGGTACTGCCTGAAAAACCTCAACCCGGACATGCACGTCATCTTGACGCTCAACACAGACGGGATGAAAGGCGACTGTTACAGCCGTCCGCCGTTCCCGGTCGTCTGGGCGCGAAAAGAAGGAAAGGGCGTTTCCGCCTATTCCGCCTTTGGACACGGTCCGCAGCAATGGGACAACCCGTTTATTCAAAACGTTTCCAGCGACCTGCTCCTGCTTGTAACTGGCAAGATTTCCACGGACTTAACCCCCAACATAAAAACCGCCTGCCCGAACGCGGCGATCGCGCATTTTTAGTTGCGAGTAGCGAGTTGCGAGATGGCGAGGCGCCGCGCGTTGGTTGTGAGCGGGTCAGTCCGCACACGGATTTTACGGATTAAACGGATTTTCACCGATTGGCGGCGAGGCGCCGCTCCCAGTCCGCGCTGCCGCGCGTTTGCCGATACTCGCTCCCGTTGGTCGCTTAAGTTTTCGATAAAACTAAGGTTTTCCCCTCATAAATTAAACTTGAAAAAACTTCCCTAAAAGGGAGCCAGCTTGCTGACGACCGAAAGTTTTTTCAAGCGAGCGAAGCTCGCCAAATTGTTAGCCACGCACAGGTTGGTCCGATTCGCGGGCGTGTCGCTCGCCGTATCCTCCCCGCCCCGCTCAAAACCATTTACGTAGCCGAATACCTTTCTGGATCGCGGACGTAAGTCCGCAAAAGAAAAATGCTTGACGGCGCAGCCGTCAAGAAGGACTCCGGGGACGGAGTCCATCCGTGAAGGTTTTCGGCTTCGTCGTTTTGATATGCACACATCGAACTTTTCATTCGCCTAACGGCGAATGCGTAATTCCGTTCGTTTCAGCACTCCGTGGGTTGAAACCCACGACTACTGATATTGAACCGCTATACGGTTCTCGCGGAAGATTAATATTCTTTTCCATTACCGTCTTCCATTAATCGAAACATTCGCTAAATTTCCGGACGGGTTATTGACCTAACGCAACGGAAGCCCACGTCACTGCCCCGGTATTCCGGATAGTTGCAGTAACGAAACGCTGACCGACAGAGTCCGGCGTCGCTGTCCCAGCAACCGCCGCGGTTGACGCGGGTGGAGCCATTCGAAGGTCCAGCCGGATCTGTTACACTCCCGCTTGGATAATCATTGTTCCAATAATCAGTACACCATTCCCACACGTTACCGTGCATGTCAAACAAGCCCCAAGCATTAGCTTCGTAACAGCCAACTGGCGTTGTCTTTCCAAAATATTTTCCTTTGGTTGTAGTCCCGAATGGATAATTGCCATTGCAGTTCGCCTTATCTCCATTCAAAGCGTTTCCCCAAAAATACGCACTCGTACTGTCCGCTCGGCACGCATATTCCCATTGTGCTTCCGTGGGAAGCTGGAATCCTGTTTTCTTGCAAAATTCCTGACAATCGTTCCATGAAATGTTCTCAACCGGCAAATCGTCGCCTTTGAAGGAACTCGGATTGGTTCTCATAACCGCTTTCCACTGCTTTTGCGTTACCTCCGTTTCCATCATCCAGAAACCTTTGGTTAGCGTTACTTGATGCTGAGCGTCATCTTCATACCCCGTTTTGAACGTGCCCGACGGGCACCATCGAAAAGCAAACACGACGCCGTAGACGGTTATGGTTCTTTTCTCACCAGCTTTTGTACCGGGCGAGTCCAAAGAGGAATTCTGAACAGGCGCAAGTGTCTGAACCAAAATCAGCGTTCCCGAAATCAGCAATAACCCCAAAACAGACGCTATTAACACTCTCTTCATATAATTCTCCTGTGCTAACAATTAACTTTTTTGTTATTGTACAAGATTGCAAAGGAGAAAGCAAGACAGCAGAATGGATTTTTTGATAAAAAGGTTGATTTTTTGATAAAAAGGTTGCCAGAGGGTTAAACTCCGCAGCTAAACATATTCTACCGCTATGCGGTTGTTAAGAAAGTGTAACTACGTTCGCTTCGCTCACACCCACGGGTTTACACCCGTGGCTCGCCTAAGCGTAACAACGCTCCCGAGGGTCGCTCCGTTACCGCCTTTCATTTTCCGTGAGTTTCAACCACGGCTAGAAACATTCAACCGCTACGCGGTTGTGCGGCAGGGGACTGGCGCGAGCCGGACTCAACGGAATTGTCTCCGGGACGTTGATCCATTGGCAGGCGGGGACGCCTGCGGTCGACGAGGACGTCGACCCTCCGAAACGCAAGCGGCTTCTATCCCGCAAAATTCGCTCTCAACTTTCAATTTTCAACATTGTTGATTTTTGTAAATACTATCCCTTGCAATTCAATTTCTAATCGGGTACAATTACTTACATAAAGGGGACAATGCTATATCCCTAAATCAAGATAAATATATTGTGAGGCGCCTTGCGTTTTCTCGCAACTCGCAACTCGCCTCTCGTTACTCCCTACACACTCAACCACTAACTAATTATCCTATTATGAAACGAAGAGACTTTGTAAAATTCCTGGCTGCCGCTGGCGTCAGTTCCCCGTTATTGATTCCTTCTTCCTGCCTTGGAGACGACGAAAAGGCGGCGGCTTCCGAACGCGTCAACATCGGCGCGATTGGCGTTGGCGGACGCGGCGGACAGGTGTTCCGCGGCATGCTGGGCTGTTCTAACGCTCAGGTGGTTGCTGTAGCGGACTGTTACAAGAGCCGCCGGGAGCGTTCAGCGCAAGTCTGCGGCGGGAAAGCGTATTTTGACTTCCAGGAGATTCTGGCTAATCCGTCGATTGACGCCGTTACCGTCTGCACGCCTGACCACTGGCATGTTCCGATCGCTCTTTACGCCGCCCGGGCGAAGAAGTCCTGCTATGTTGAAAAGCCGCTCGGATTGACCCTGCAGCAGGTTCTGTCATGCGAAAAGGTCTTTGCGGAAAACAAGGTTCATTTCCAGTACGGAACGCAGCAGCGGTCTATGACCAACTGTCTGATCGGCTGTGAAATGGTTCGTCAGGGAAGAATCGGCAAGATCAAGGAAATCGAAGTTTATTCTCCCAACGGAGGAACCGGCGGGAACCCGACCCCTTGCCCGATTCCGGAAGATTTGGGCGAAGACGGGTACGATCGCTGGCTCGGTCCAGCTCCGAAGGTTCCGTACTGCGCCGATCGCTGCCGACCCAACGGCACGTACTGGATTTACGATCAGTCTATCGGATACCTCGGCGGCTGGGGCGCTCACCCGCTCGACATCATGGTTTGGGGAAGCGACGCTGACCTTTCTGGCCTGGTTACCGTCGAAGGTACTGGTAAAATCGGCGAACCGTTGTATAATACTGTTTACGACTGGGACATGAACATCATGCTCGGGGACGTCAAAGTTAAGTTCGTCGCGACGAATCGGGACTCCACCAAGTTCATCGGCGAGAACGGCGACTGGATCGACGTCTACCGCGCCGGTCTGAAAGCGAGTTCTCCCGACCTGATTGCTAATCCGGACTTGAGAAACTCGATTCTGACCGTCAGTACAAATCACGCCCAGAACTTTGTCGACGCGGTTCGATTCGACCGGACTCCGGTTTCCTGTCTCAGAGACGCCGTCCGAAGCGATACGATTTCGCACCTGTGCGACATCGCCGTCCGAACGCAGAGTAAAGTCGTCTGGGATCCGAAAAAACGGGAACTGGTCAACCCGACGCCGGAACAATCGGCTATGGTTTCGCGTCCAATGAGAGAGCCGTGGACGCTATAGAAGTTAGGAATTAGGAGTGAGGAGTGAGGAGTTGACGCAAGCGGCGGCGAGGCGCCGCTCCCAGACCGCGCTACCGCGCGAAACGTATTATAATCGCTCCCGTTGGTCGCTTAGAATCCTCTCGCAACTCGCAACTTGAAAGGCAACCCTATGAACATTAAATCATTTTTGGAAAAGAAGAAAAGCGGCGAGCCGCTTACCATGCTCACCGCTTACGATTACACTCAGACCCTTTGGTGCTGCGCGGCGGGCATCGACGCGATTCTCATCGGCGATTCCCTCGGGAACGTCATTCAGGGCAAGGGGACGACGCTGAGCGTAACTCTGGACGAAATGATTTATCATACCGAAATTGTTACGAGAATCGCCAAGCAGAAATGCGACGCAAAATCCCGTCCTCTTGTGGTTGCCGACATGACGTTTCCGTTTGGGCACACCGGCATTGAAGACGGCGTGGCTCAAGCGGCTCGGGTTATAAAAGAAACCGGCTGCGACGCCGTCAAGGTAGAAACCACTTGGGAGGACGCTCCGCTAATCACCGCTTTGGTCAGGGCGGGAATCCCGGTTATGGCGCATATCGGTCTGCGACCGCAGCAAATTCTCAACTTGGGCAAGTACTCCATTCAAAAGGCGGAAGAGGCTTTGCTCAAAGACGCTCATGCGGTTGCCGACGCCGGCGCGTTTTCCGTCGTTCTGGAATGCGTCGAAGCAAACTTGGCGGAAAAGATTACCCGTCAAGTCGCCATTCCGACCATTGGAATCGGCTCCGGGATCGGCTGCGACGGGCAGATTCTGGTTGTAACCGACCTGCTGGGCATGGATCCGGACTTCGTCCCGAAACACGCCCGACAGTACGCAACGCTGGCTCAAACGGCAATTGACGCCATAAAAGGCTACGTCTCAGACGTCAAAAAGCGAAAATTCCCGTAAATTTAACGGTTTATCGAGAGGGAACTGCTTGCGTTTTAGAGCGCAAGCCGTTCGGTTTTTACGTATAGCGTCAAAATTTCTTGAAAATTTCTGTTTTTCTGCAATTATTTTGCCTTGTGCGTTGTTCTAGTAGTATAATGATAGCAATGGGGCGGTAAATCCAAGCCGATATGACAGATTTAGAGGCGAAAAACGAGCAGATAACGACCTGGACTGCCCAATACGGCGGTCTGGTTCGCGGATACCTGCTGAGCATGGTTCGTCGCGCCGACGTGGCGGACGACTTGTCTCAGGAGGTGTTTCTAAACGCTTGGAAAGGCTTGGATTTGTACACCGAGCAGGGCGAAGCGAAGGCGTATTTGATGAAAATCGCCTATCGGGTCGTCTGCAACGCCAAACGCCGCCGGTCTATGGAAGTCAACGTTGACGACGAAACCTGGACGGCAATCGACCCTGTCGACGCCAGTTCCGACCCAGCCCAAAAGATTCATCAAGCCGAACTCAACGCGACGCTGAGCGCCGTTCTTGACCAGCTTTCCGAGGCCGAAAAGAAAGTCCTCACGCTGCGTTACTTCGGCGAAATGAAGTTTAATGAAATTGCCGATTTAATAGAATTGCCGCTCAACACGGTACTCAGTCACGCTCGTCGCGGTTTGGCGAGAATGCGCGATATTATGCAGAAGAGCAATACACCATGACTACCCCCAATGATTCTCCTGTCGAATTGACTCAACAGCAGCTGGAATGGGCGACTCAAAAGCCGACCGGTCAGCCATGCCCCAGCGACGCGTCTGAAAGCCAGATGGCGGAGCTGGAGTCGCTGGAACAGACCTGGGAATGGTTTGGTTCGCTGATAGAAAACGCAAAGGACGAAGACTATCTGCCCGCCAATGCCAATCTCAAGCCAGCGCCCGCCGTTGAGCCTGCTATTGAGCAAAAACCCCGCCGTTCCCGGCTTTCCTACTATTTAACGCTCGGAACCGTCAGCGCTGCGATCATGCTCGTCTGCGGATTCTGGTCGCTGCGCCTGTTTGACGCGTCGTCTACAATTTCGACAGATAATCAGGTCGCTCAAAATACAAACGTTACAGATACAACCGCAAACGTCCCGACCGGAGCGTCGACGACTGAACCGGCTCCGTCTGTAGAACCGGCTCAACCTCAAACAACCGTTGCAAAGGCGGAATCGACTGTTACAAAAGACGAGTTCGCCTGGGACGAAGACGACGCCTACGATACGCAGCTGACGTCGTTGTCAAATTCCATCCTCAGTGCAGACTCCGGCGACCGCTGGGAACTGTCTGCTATGGCGGAATACACAACCGTCGGATACGAGATGTCACAGTATAACGATTTAGATAAATTTTAATCAATTGAGCGCTAAAAGCCAGGAGCTAGAAGCTAACAGCTTTTTTTAGGAGATTATATCATGAAAACAAAACCCTTTTTGACGTTGACAATTGTTGCAGCTTCATTTTTTGCATTGACGCTTTGGGCTTGTTCAGAAGCACACGCCCAAACCGCGCCATCCAAGACAAAAGCCGCTGTTACGAAAAAAGCTGAAGCGGCAGAAGATATTTCGTGGGATGACAAAAATTCCGGTCTAAGACCGTTTGCGGATCGTCCTCATCATGAACATCCTGAAGGACTCCCGCCGATGGAAGGTTTTAGCCCTCCCAGAAATGGCGACAGACCCGGCATGGTTCCTCCTCCAATGGGTGGTCCGCGAGAGGGATTTAGAAAGCCAAGGTCTGGACGACCAGAAGGTCCGGGAGGCGAACGAAATCATGGCGATATGCTGCCGCCGCCTCCACCGCCGACAGGTCCGTTCCAAGATTGGGGACAAATGGAAAAGTCGGATCCTGAACTGTTCAAGCTGCTTAAACAGGACGCGGAACTGGATCGCACAACGCGTCAGCTAACGATGCAGTATCGTCAAACGGTTGACGAAAATTCTAAAGCGGAAATCGGCGCTCAGCTGGCGGAAACCGTTGCCAAACATTTTGACGTCCGACAGAAACGCCGCGCTTTAGAGCTGGAACGTCTGGAAAAAGAACTCAACCGCATGAAAGCTTTGTTTGAAAAGCGCAACAGTTCCCGTGACAAGATTGTCGAACAGCGTCTGAAAGAACTGAAGGGTGAAGAAGAGTCGCTGTTCTAGTAAATGAAAGGCGGTAACGGAGCGACCAACGGGAGCGTAGTTACGCTTGAAAACGAGCGTAACTGCGCTTCTTTTTTAAGCGCAACTTCGTTCGCTGCGCTCCGTGGGTTAAGCCCACGGCTACTAATATTGAACCGCTAAAGCGGTTCTAGCGGATGGTTGTTTTTCTTTTTCGTTACCGCCTTTCAATATCTACTGCCTTGCCTCGTTCCCCGTCTCTCAAACTCCGTTTCTAAATCCATGAGAATTCCAGAAGAATCGGAACACCAGTCCGGGGCAACAAGATACGGAGCAGGAACGGACGCGGAAATCCTGTCGATAACGACGTTTTCCGGCATGCGTTCAATGAAGTCTGCCGCCCATGAAATGTACTCTTTTCGTGACGGAAGCGTAAACTGACCGCTCTTGTACCACTGTTCTAAAACCGTGTTACGCGCAACGTAAATGTTGTGAATCTTAACCGCATCAATGGGCGTTTGCGCCAGACGGTCTGCCGTCTGATTCATCATTTCCGGAGTCTCGCCAGGCAACCCTAAAATGATATGCGTTCCGACGTGGAGTTTGTCGATTCGTTTCGCCCGGTCAATCGCGTCCAGAGCGCAGGCGGAATCGTGTCCACGGTTGATAATCTCAAGCGTTGAATCGTGGAGCGACTGCACGCCCAGTTCCAAAGACGTCCATTTCTTTTGCGCCAACTCGCCCAGAGCGTTCAAGACGTCCTCTCCCACGCAGTCCGGCCGAGTTCCAATAATCAGCCCAACCACCTTCGGATGAGAAATCGCCGTTTCCCACATCGTCCGCAGGCGCGTTAAATCTCCGTACGTATTTGTACTCGGCTGAAAATAGGCGATAAACTGCTGCGCCTTGTATCTCTTTTGAAGCTGCTCTATTCCCGTTTCAATCTGAGCGAAAATATCTCCCGCCTCAATTCGCCGCGACGGACTAAAGGAAACGGAATCGCAAAAGATGCAGCCGGAGTAGGAGGCAGTAGGCAGTAGGCAGTAGGCAGTAGAATTTTCTTTCTGGCGCCAATTGGGACAAAGACACCCAGCGTCTACGCTGACTTTCCAGGTAGAGCGTCCGAAAACCTGCTTGTAAAAGCAGTTTAGTCGATAGTATTTCAAGCCCTGCTCTTTCCAGACAGGGTCGCTGTTGTTGATACTCATTTTAGAGGAGGTTGGAATGGAACGTTGGAAGCGATCTCCCGTTCCCTCTTAACTCTATTTTAGGGTTTGCTCTCTTCTTCTGTATCGGGAGTAACTACAGTCTCGTTCGCACATTTAATATGCAAATAAGACATGATTTTTGTCAGCGTTTCGTTGTTGGTGGAAATTGGAACGGGGATGCCTGTTATTGCCAAAAAGAGAATAACGGCAACAAATAAAGCTATTATAAAAATACAAAACTTTAAAAGAAAACGAAACACACTTGGGCTCTTCTTTTTTTCTTTTGATTTTTCTTTGGTCGTTATTCCCAAATTTGCCAGCTTCTGTACCGGCGGTTGAAATACCGGAGGGGCAGGCGGCGCTGCAGACGGCGTGGTTTGTCCCGGCGTAGGTGGAACAGGCGGAATGACAGACGGGGAATTAGACGCTGGCGGAGCTGGCAGAATGACAGACGGGGAAGACGGATCTAACGGAGGAACAGGCAAAGCTTGTCCCGGAACGGGTGGAACTGGCGGAGCGGTTGAACGTAATTCTCGAGCGCCCAGCGTCTGGCGAAGCTGTTGGTCGTATTCCGCCTTGGATTGTTTGTTGAGCAGCGTAACCCGGGCGCTGGAAAGCTCGTTGAGCAGCATTTGCGACTCTGCAGAATGGGCGCCGCTTTGGAACGTACGGATAAACGCCATCTGTCGGTCGGCGGCGTTAGCGATAACGCCTTCGTCGGACTCAAACACCTGCAGCGCAAGCAGACGATATTTGTTTATCGGTCGTTCCTCTTGAGGGATTCCCAACCACTGATAATACGGGTCGAACTGTTCCGTCATGGTTTATTCCTCCCCCTTCAATTTCTTTTTAATGTACTCCAGCCGCGCCGCCATCTGTTTTTCGTATCCGCGGTCTGTGGGAATGTAATACTCTTTGTCAACGCCCAGGTAGTCCTGCTGAGCAATGCCGTCTGGCGAGTTGTGAGCGTACTTGTATCCGATTGCGTTGCCCATCTTCTTCGCGCCGCTGTAATGACCGTCGCGCAAATGCCGTGGAACGGGAATCGTTCTGCCGTTTCGGACGTCTTCCCGGGCGCTGAAGATTGCCATCGTGGCGGAATTGGACTTGGGCGCCAACGCCAGATAAATGGTTGTCTGAGCTAAAACGAGCTGGGCTTCCGGCAGCCCGATCTGTTCGCAGGCTTGCGAGCAGGCGACCGCCATTTGCAGAGCGTACGGGTCGGCGTTGCCGATGTCTTCGCTGGCGAGAATAATCAAACGGCGGGTGAGGAATCGAAAATCCTCGCCCCCTTCGAGCATCTTCGCCAGCCAGTAAATCGCCGCGTCAGCGTCTGACCCGCGAACGGATTTAATCAGAGCGGAAATCGTGTCGTAATGCTGATCCCCGTCGCGGTCGTACTGAACGGCTTTTTTCTGCATGGATTCCGCCGCCAGTTCCCGCGTGAACTCGATCGGATCTGTCATGGTTGACAGGACGCCGATTTCCAATGCCGACAGCGCTCGCCGCGCGTCTCCCTCGGAAAGCTCCGCCAGAAAGTCCGCAGCATCGTCGTGAAGGTTGATGTTCCAGTTCCCCAAACCGCGTTCTTTGTCTTCAATCGCTCGATGAAGAATCGTTTTGATGTCGTCGTTTGTCAGCGGCTGGAACTGGAAGATTCGGCTTCGGCTGAGCAGAGCGTTGTTGACTGTAAAGTACGGATTTTCGGTCGTCGCGCCGACGAGTGTAACAATCCCGTTTTCAACGTCCGGAAGGAGAATGTCCTGCTGGGATTTGTTGAACCGGTGGATTTCGTCTACAAACAGCAGCGTCCGCTTCCCGGTTTGGCTGAGCAGATCATAGGCGTGCGAGAGAACCTCTCGAAGCTCCTTCGCCCCGGATGTAACAGCGGAGATTTGCTGAAAGTGACAGTTCGTTTCCGTTGCCAGCAGCTGCGCCAACGTCGTTTTTCCCGTACCTGGAGGGCCAAAAAAAATGACAGAACCGACCCGGTCCGCCAGAATCAATCGGCGCAAGAGCTTTCCTTCTCCCAGGAAAGACTCCTGACCGACAAATTCTGCCAGCGTTCTCGGACGCATTCTCGCCGCCAGCGGCAGAGCCTTCGCCCGATTTTCCGATTCAGATTCTGAAAATAACGACGTCATGTTTAATTAGTAATGAGTAATTAGTAATTAACGCGAGCGGTCAACAAGGGGCGTTGGTTGACGTTATTGAGTAACCTTTCCGTTTTTTCGCGCTTTGAGAACCGGGTCTTTGACAAGAGGGATCTGAACGGGTTTTCCGGTTTCAGCCGACTGGTAAATGCCAAGGATGACTTCTGTGGCGCGGCGACCTTCGATGCCGTCGATGGCGGGTTTACCGCCGGTTCTAATCGCTTTGAGGACGTCGGCGAACAGCTTGGCGTGCCCCTGGAATCCAATCGCCGCCGGGTCGGCTGCGCCGCCGCCAGTACTCTTTTTGGAAGCCATGCCTTCGAGAATCGCCTTGTCACAAGTCTTGGACTTGGCGAATTCCCAGCGAATCAAATCTTCCTCTTCCAGCGTGGCGGAACCGGCAGACCCGGAGATGTCGATTTTCTTTAACGAGCCGGGATACGCCGCGGTCGTTGCTTCGATAACGCCCAGCGCGCCGTTGGCGAATCGCAGCGTTGCGACAGCCGTGTCTTCAACTTCAATATTGACGTGGTCGAGCAAGCCCCATTGAGCGCGAATCTCGACAACCGGACCCATGAGCCAGCAAAGCAGGTCAACGGAATGGATCGCCTGATTCATCAGCGCGCCGCCGCCGTCCAGCGCCCACGTTCCTCGCCATGCGCCGGAATCGTAATAGCTTTGCGGGCGGAACCATTTGACGTAGGCGTCGCCCATGGTGAGCTTGCCGAAACGTCCGGCGTCAATTGCCTTTTTCATCTGAACGCTTGAATCGTGGAATCGGGACGGGAAGATCGTTCCCAGAACGACGCCTGCCTTTTCGCACTCGGCTATGATCTCGTCACATTTTTTGAGCGTGATTTCCAGCGGCTTTTCGACGATGACGTGCTTTCCAGCACGAGCCGCTTTGACAGCCGGGTCGCGGTGCGCTCCAGAGGGCGTCCCAATTGTAACGACTTCAACGCCGGGGTCTTTGAGCATTTCGTCCAGGTCGTAGTACGCTTTGCAGCCGGTCTGAGCCGCAAGGCGGTCAGCCGCCGCCGGTATAGTGTCGTAGCACGCAACGAGCTTCGCGTTTCTCAGGGACGCAATCGCCTTTGCGTGAAAATTTGCGATCATGCCGCAACCAATGATTCCAAATCCTGTTGCCATTGAATTCTCCGTGGTTAAAGTAGGGTGTAGTGGTTAGAAAAAAGCAGTCAGAAAGAACAGGAGTTGAATAAAACTCTCGTCTCAAGTCTTACTATTTCTTAATATATATTATTCACTTTCCCTTGAATTTGTCAAGGCGCCGCGGATAAAAAACATCAAGGAACCATTAATTCGTGCAGAAATAATTATTGTTTTTTATAAACGCAAATACTATTTCGCAAGCGAATATAAAAACGTTTTTCTTATCACAGCGTTTTCATTGGCGGTCGAGACGCCCGCGAGACAGGCTGAACAAAGATCATCTTTATTATGCCCGGGAACTAACGTTCCCGGCTCGCCTATGCTTTGAAAATTAACGATCTGCAAATCGTTCTTCCGCTTCCTTAAGTTGTTGAGCGGTGTTAATAGAATAAGTCTCCTGCTGTTCCAACAGGATTTTTGCAATAACGCGTTTTCCTCGCTTGATTAGAACCGCCGGGCAATCGGTAAGATAGTATTCCCCTTGAGCGTTGTTCGGCTTGACTTCTTTAATCGCATCCCAGAGATCGGCGGCGTTAAAGACGTAATAGCTCAGATTGACTTCCCGAATCTTGCGCTGTTCGTCCGTAGCGTCTTTTTCTTCGACAATGCCGACGAAATCGCCGTTTTCGTTACGAAGAATGCGACCAAATCCAAATGGGCTGTCTGTTTCCAGAGTCCCAATCAAACAGGCGCAAGGATCTTCCTGCCATTGGTCGAGCATGCGTTTAATCGTTCGGCTGGACGTCAGCGGCTGATCCCCAGCCAGGACAATAACCGGACCGTCGAAATCCTTGAGAGCGTCGTACGCGCTCCAAGCAGCGTCTGCGGTGCCCTTTTGCTCTTTTTGTAAAGTGAACGTCAGACCAGACCAACGATTGTTACGGTTGTCCGCTTTAAGCGTCGATTCTACCAGCTCCGATTTATATCCGACAACGACAACCGGTTTGTCGACGCCCGCTTGAGCCAAGGCGTCTAAAACGTATTCGACCATCGGCTGTCCCTTGAACGGAACCAGAACTTTCGGCAATTCGGAGTTCATTCGAACCCCTTTGCCAGCCGCCAGAACAATTGCTGAAATCATAGGGATTATTTTCGAAGCGCGTCACACATGTCTTTTGTCGCCGCCAGGACAGCGTCTTTCCATTTCTCTTCGCCGTAGGCTTCGTAAGCCTTGGTTCTCCAGGCAAAGTTGATTCCGCGTGAATTGTTGACTACAGCGCCTAATCCGTTTTCGTCAAACGCCGCAGCAACGCTTTGAGCGGAACCGCCCTGAGCGCCAAAACCCGGAATCAAAAACCACGTGTTGGGCATGCGCTGACGCAGTTGAGCAAGCTCTTTAGGATACGTCGCGCCGACAACCGCTCCAACGTTTCCGTATCCGCATTGCCCTAGCGTTTCCTGCGCTTTGCTTTGAACGAAATCGCCAACGATTTCATAAATCTTTCGACCATCGGTCGTTTCCAGATTTTGAATCATTCCTCCGCCGGGATTTGACGTTTTAACAAGAACAAAAACGCCTGCGTCCTGCTCAACCGCAGTTTGAATAAACGGGTCTAAAGAATCGTCTCCCAGATATGGGCTGACAGTCAATGCGTCCGCCCCCCACGGAGACGCCTCTCCCAAAAGACCTTTCGCGTATGCCACCGCTGTCGTACCGATGTCGTTGCGCTTGCCGTCTAAAATAACCAGCAATCCGCAATCTCGAGCGTATTTGACAATGTCGTCCAGAGCGACCATGCCATCGGCGCCGAGCTGTTCAAAAAAAGCCATCTGCGGTTTAACGCACGGAACGTACGGCGCAACAATGTCAATTATATCACAACAAAAATCGCAGAAAATAGTTGGAGCGATTTCCGAGATATCAAAACCGGCGTCTTTCCGATCCGTATCTTCATGAGTTCTCAAAGACATCAATTGACCGGAAAAGTCGTTCAGGTCTTTTAACGAACTCTGTTTAATCGATTCCGGAATCCATTCAAAACGGGGATCCAGACCGACCAGAACCGAAGAACCTTTTTCCTCTACGGCGGCTGCAAGTTTATCGATAAATGACATGGGCGTCTCCTTATTTATAAAGAGAGTTAACGCAGAAGCTGAAAAGGAAAGGGGCGTCCCCCTGCTCTTTCAGCTTCCGAAAGCCTTTTTATCAAGGTTCAAATTTTTTAATAACTGTTGCAGAAGTTTGCCCCTGAGGCGAAATGCTGATATTGACGAAAACGTTTCCTGCAGGAATCGGTTCCGTAACAACTCGAACCGGGCAATCTTCATCCGGGATTGCATAGTTGGGATTGGGGAACAACGTTCCATGCTGCAACGCTTCAATTCCAGCAATGAGCTCAACCATGCCGGCGCCAGCGCCAAGGTTTCCAAAGTTCGCCTTGGGAGCGACAACGTTAACGCCGTTGGGACCGAAAACGTCTGCAATGCCCTGCGCTTCGCCCTTGTCCATTTCCGGATCAGATAAACCGTGAGCAACAATAAAGTCAACGTCTTTGGGCGTCAATCCAGCGCGTGCAATAACAATATTCAAAACGTTTTTAACCGCCCTGCGAACAACGTCTGCCGGAGCGGGTTTCCCTTTAAGCTGACCGTTGGAAGCAATTGTCGACGCGCCCGCCAGAACTTCCGCCTGAATTGTCGCGCCGCGTTTCTGAGCGCCTGCGAGCGTTTCCAAAACAACGCAGCCTGCGCCTTCCGAAAGAACCTGTCCTGAACGATTCTTCTCAAACGGACGGCTTGCCTGGGCGGGTTGGGAAACATAGCTTGCGTCTGCCAAACTTTCGTTTTTGAAAGCCTGAAGCGCTTTCATGGGATTGAGCCTGGTTCCAGTGGCGCCGCAAAGCATCATATCGTAATCGCCATTGTCAAGGAAATGGGACGCGTGTTCGATGCACATGTTGCCAGACGCCTCGCGCTGTGTAATAGAGTTGCTGGCTCCGCGCATGTCGTTGTACATTGTAACATGACACGCCGGCATGTTCGGCAGGAATATAAGCAGCCAAAGCGGATTCATCGCCGGCAATCCTTTTTCGGGCCACTGTTCAAAATCAAACTCATGATTTTCTGTCAAACACTTGGACACCGCCAACTCGAAATCAAACGGCATGGTGATCTGGTAATCGCTGCCAAAATAAATGCCGCTGCGATCGGGGGAATAATGAGAAGCGTCTACCGGAACAGAACCGTCGTCCGTTGCAGGACCTTCAAAACCGGCGTCGTACAAAGCGCGCTGAGCCGCCGCCAAACCCAAACGGGTTTCACGACTCATTACCTTCTGACCTTTGCGAATATTCTTTTTAACGTCTTTGGAAAGAACGCCATAATTATCGATGTTGCTAACAAACTCCCATGCCTCGCCTCCGAATGAAACAGGAGAATCCGGCGGCAATTGCGTAAGAGCGTCCACTCCGCTTTTACCGGAAGACAAACCTTCCCAAAGCTGTTCTTTCGTAAGACCCAAAGGACTAATTTGTCCCATGCCCGTTATAACGATTCTTTGTTTATACATGGATATATCTGATTGTAAATGTGCTGACGCCGAAAGTCTAATCGTAAAGCGCTTAGGAACTTTCTTTATTATTTCTTTTTCAGCGTCTGTTCCTTTGTACAGGGGGGTTCATCTGAAAAAAACCTTTTACCATATTGTAGCGCTTCAAAAAATTTTGAATAGCCCCCGTCTCCCCCTCTTTTATATATTTAAATTTGTGCTAAAATGTAAAACGATGGATTATGAATGAGACCAATTGTTATGCTCATTTATAAACAGGATTTGTTGTCAAAAACGATTTTAATTGGAGAGAGAAAAATGCGTCGTCCTTTTATCGCTGGAAACTGGAAAATGAATATGGACAAGGCTGGAGCAGTTGCTTTGGCTCAGGGTCTTGTTGAAGCCTGCAAAGACATCGCTGATGTTGACGTTGCCATTTGCCCGCCGTTTGTTTATCTGGACGCTGTTTGCCAGGTATGCGCTGGAACCAATGTCGCCGTTGGAGCGGAAAACTGCTACTTCGAAGATAACGGCGCGTTCACAGGAGAAATCAGCGTTGCGATGCTCAAAGACATCGGCGCAACCTACGTCATTCTGGGTCATAGCGAACGCCGCAACATCATTGGCGAAAGCAACGAGCTGATCAACAAGAAAGTCAAAAAAGCCCTCGCTGGCGGTCTGAAACCGATTCTTTGCATTGGCGAACTGCTTGAAACCCGTAAAGCCGGCAAGACCATGGACATCATCAGAGAACAGCTGGAAGGCTCTCTGGCTGACCTCACAGCTGAAGACATGGCTAACGTAACGCTTGCGTACGAACCCGTTTGGGCAATCGGAACCGGCGAAGTCGCCACCCCGGAACAGGCTGAAGAAGTTCACGCTTTCGTCCGCGAATGGCTTACCAACCGTTTTGGCGCAGAAGTCGCCCAAAACACCCGTATTCAATACGGTGGAAGCGTCAAAGCCAACAACGCTCAAGGTCTGATTGGCAAAGAAGATATTGACGGCGCCCTGGTTGGCGGAGCGTCTTTGAAAGTTGACGCTTTCATGGGCATTATCAACAATTGCCGTTAAGATTTAATCATTCGACATACAGCGGACAACTCCGTTCGCTGTGTGTCGGGTTTCGACATAGTCGTCTATTTGACGATTGTTTCCAACACCTACTTTTTCCTGATTGAGGATATTCATGACTCAAATTTTACTAAACGTATTGTGCTTCATTCTGTTGATACTTGCCATCTTTTTGATTCTGCTGATTTTGATTCAGCGTGGTAAAGGCGGCGGTTTGGCTGGCGCTTTTGGAGGCATGGGCGGACAGAGCGCTTTCGGTACAAAAGCCGGAGACGCTTTCACGAAAATTACCATTTATGTGGCTTCCATCTGGATTCTGTTATGCTTCTTCACGGTTTGGCTTGCAAATCCTTCTGCAGGACCTACTTTGCAGATTAACACGCAAAATAGCGATGACGCTAAAGAAACAAGTCAGACTGAGACAAAGACCGATGAATCGACAACGCCCGTCGTTCCGACAGCTCCTGCTGATGTTAACGCTCCTGACGTTTCATCGCTAACTCCAACTGAACCGGCTGCTCCGGAAGCTACTCCTGAAACCCCAGCTGAACCCGCTGCTCCGGAAGCTGCTCCTGAAACCCCAGCTCAACCCGCTGCTCCAGAAGCTGCTCCGGAAACCCCGGCTGAACCCGCTGCTCCGGAAGCTGCTCCGGAAACCCCAGCTCAACCCGCTGCTCCAGAAGCCGCTCCTGAAACTCCAGCTGAACCCGCTGCTCCGGAAGCTGCTCTGGAAACCCCAGCTGAACCCGCTGCTCCAGAAGCCGCTCCTGAAACCCCAGCTGAACCCGCTGCTCCAGAAGCCGCTCCGGAAACCCCAGCTCAACCCGCTGCTCCCGAAGCCACTCCGGAAACTCCGGCTAATTCAGGAAACTGAGCAGATAACGCAGTTTATTTGTTTTCTCTTATCGCTGTTTACCGATAAGCCTTAACTTAACGGTAAGCAGCGCTATATTAATATTGTATTCTGTTTGAGGTTGTTTTTTTCCTCAACTGGTTAGTATATATAATGTTATTGAGCATGACGGGATTCGGCGAATCCCAAAAGAATCAAGACGGTACCAGAGTTCATGTTGAAATTAAAACGGTAAATAACCGTTTTTTTAAACTTTCTCTACATATTTCTGAAGGTTACAGCCTGCTGGAAAGTCAAATTGATTCCCTTTTGCGTCAAAGCATTAAACGCGGTACAGTTCAGTTAAATGTAAATATTGTCAAAGAATTTTCTTCAGACAGCATTTCATTTAACTCTTCGGCAATGGACGCCTATTGGTTGGCATTGTCCGCATGGGCAAAACACGCTGGCGTCAATGCAATTCAACCGGAATCGCTTTTGTCCCTGCCAGGCGTAATCGAAAACGCCAACTCCAACAAAGAATCCAATTTAGAGGACGACTGGTTAATAATAGAATCCGCTATTAGCGAAGCGGCAGAAAAACTTTCTGCCATGCGTTCACGCGAAGGCGAGGCGATGAAAATCGATTTATCCGCAAACATCTCGGAAATTCGTCGTCATTTAGACCAGATTCGCGATCTTGCTCCGAACGTTCCCAAAAATTACGCCTCAAAGCTGACGGAACGCATCAACTCGATTTTGTCAGAACAAGGCGTCGATATTGATCCTAAAGACATCGTTCGAGAAGTTGCAATTTTCACCGATAAATGCGACATTTCAGAGGAAATCGTTCGGTTAGGCAGTCATCTTGACCAGTTCGACGCCCTGTTGGAATCCAATAACGCCGAAGGTCGAAAACTGGATTTCCTTACTCAGGAAATGAACCGTGAAACCAACACAATCGGATCCAAAGCAAACGATTTGGAAATATCCCGTCGAGTTATCGAAATCAAAGCGATAATCGAAAAAATTCGCGAAATGGTTCAAAACGTAGAGTAATAGCGAACTTTAACCAAAGGAGATCCGTAAAAATGAAGCGCGGCAAAATTTTGATTATTTCCGGACCGTCTGGAGCTGGAAAGACCACAGTCGTCAGAGAATTTTTGTCTCGAGTTAAAATGTCGTTTCATTGCTCCGTTTCAGCAACAACGCGTTCTCCGCGCCCTGGCGAAGAAAACGGAGTCAATTATCATTTTATTACTCCTGAACAATTTGCCGCCAAACAAGCTGAAAACGGTTTTTTGGAATCGGTTGAAGTTTTTGGAACAGGCGTCTGGTATGGAACGCCGGTTGAAGAAGTTGAACCCTATTTAAGCAAAGGCGAATGGACGCTGTTGGAAATTGACGTTCGCGGCTGCGAACTTATCAAACAGCGGTATGGAAAAGAAGTCGTTTCCGTCTTCATTTCCCCCGGTTCCATGAAAGCTCTTGAAGAACGTCTTCGAGGTCGAAAAACCGAGTCGGAAGAGGATATTGCCATCCGACTCAAACGGGCGGAAGCTGAAATGGCAACTGCCGACAAATACGATTATATTGTTGTCAACGACGTCGTCGCCGATGCGGCTGACGCCATTTGTTATATTGTAGAAAAGGAGAATTTTTAGCCATGTACAACGAACTTCGAGAAGAAGCTATTGTTCAGAAAGTTGGCGGACGATTCAAATTGTCCACGCTGATCCAAAAGCGTATGACCGCGCTTAATCGCGGCGGTCGTCCTTTGGTCGATCTGGATACAGACGACAAGATGGCAATTATCATTGCTGAAATCATGCAGGACAAAATCTATCTTGACACCAACAACGAAATCAAAACCGCAGACGACGTTCACGGTGAAGACATTGTGGCTGATATGGGATTTGAAGATTTCCATTAATTGAATTCGTGGTTAGTGGTTAGTGAGAAGTGGTTAGTGTGAGCGTCGCTTGCGTCCTTACCACTTACCACTATTTCGCGTATAAGGAATAATGAAAAAAACCCCTGTAATTCTGTTGGGCGTAACCGGCGGCATAGCCGCGTTCAAAGCGGCGGCTTTAACAAGTCAGCTGACGCGCTGCGATATGGACGTACGCGTTATTATGACAAAAAACGCCGCTCAACTCGTTGCCCCACGGACTTTTCAGGCGCTGTCGAAAAATCCGGTTTATACAGATATGTTTTCTGACGACAGCTCAGCGCATCCGCATATAGACCTTGCTCGACAATGCAATGTGATGTGCGTTGCGCCTGCTACCGCCAACTTTCTGGGCAAAGCAGCAAACGGAATTGCCGACGATCTGCTTTCGACAACTATTCTGGCGTTCACCGGTCCGATTATTCTCGCCCCTGCAATGAACGAAGCCATGTGGCTCAAGCCGGCGGTTAAACGCAACGTCAAAACGCTTATCGACGACGGTTTTCTCTTTGTTGGACCAGAAACCGGGCGATTCAGCTGCGGCGATTCCGGCGTTGGCAGAATGGCTGAACCGGAACAGATTCTGCAAAAAATCCAGGACGTTTTGTCATGTATAAAATCCTGATTACTTCCGGACCCACTCGGGAATATCTTGATCCGGTTCGATTTCTTACCAACGGCTCCAGCGGACAAATGGGCGCTGCCTTGGCGTATTCAGCTATTGAATTTGGATGCGAGGTTACTGTCGTTACCGGTCCGGTTAAAATCTCGTACCCAAAACAGGCGCAAGTTATTAAAGTTGAAACGACGCAGCAAATGCTCGACGCCTGTCTTAAACAGTTTCCTCTTTGCGACTGCGTCATTGGCGCAGCGGCGCCGTGCGATTACAAACCAGTCAGATATTCTTCTTCCAAGCTGTCCAAAACCGGAAAAACGCTCAAAATGGAATTCCTGCCAACGCCCGACATTTTAGCGTCTTTGGGCGCAATTAAAACGCCAGATCAAACCATCATCGGATTTGCTCTGGAAACAGACAACGGTTTGGCGCACGCTCAGGAAAAGCTCCGACGCAAGAACTGCGATCTGATTTGCCTTAACGCTCCAAGCGCGATCAATTCTCAGGAAAACAGCATTACGCTCATTTCAGAGTCCGGCGTTGTCGCTCAATTGTCCGGTTCAAAAAAAGATCTGGCAACAAAGATTATTCGCTATGCTCTGGAATTAGAAAAAAATATTTAACATACAGGGATTTTTGTCCATAACTCTGGCAGCGCCAACAGACCAAAATCCCTGTAGACGGTTTACTTTTTAATAACTTCTATATAGTAAGCGCCGGTTGATGAACGGGTTGTTCCGTCTAAAATCCATGACTGGAGCTTGTATTTTCCTTTTTTTAATGAGATCGTAACAGATCCAAACGGTTCTTTCCCGGACAGTCGAACGTTTCCGTCTTCCGTCCCAATTTGAATTCTTGCCAAACCGGCAGGAAGCGGCGCCTGTTTAACGTTAAAAGGACGTTTTGCCAATCTGAACTCATAAACGCCTGATTGAGGAACTTCAACCAGCCAATAGCCGTTTCCTCTTTTTCCAGACGCGATGTCGCGCTGCGTCATTGGAGGGTCGTTTGACCCGCGCCAGTCGTAACAGTTCAGCTCAACCGGTTTTCCATCCGGCTGCGCCAGAGGAATCGCGCAATCCATCTCTGGATTATAAAACGGTTCGACATCGTTGTACCACTGT
The DNA here is from genome assembly GCA_017447745.1 of Thermoguttaceae bacterium. Lineage (GTDB taxonomy): Bacteria > Planctomycetota > Planctomycetia > Pirellulales > Thermoguttaceae > RUG11551. Next base: position 12,729 of record JAFSMW010000217.1, on the reverse strand, counting down.
TTATAAATCATTGCCAAGACGTTTTTAATGCCTGCTTTGTCGATTTCTCGAGGATGTTCCTGAAGCGGATCGTCTTCGAGATTAAAAAGTCTCTCGCCATTGATAAGCCGCCAGGAATCGTGCATGACAACCGATCCGAGCTTTTGTTCAGGAAATTCTCCTGGATGAGCGTTGACGACTATTTTACGATGCGGCATTGATTCGCCGCCGGTTACAAATCCTGAAACCAGACTCATGCCGTCCAGACGCTGTTCGTCATAAGGTTCAACATTTGCCAATTCCAGAATGGTTGGAGCGATGTCGGGGCAGTAACAGATTCTGCTGTCAAACCCGATGTTTTCCTTGAACAAATGAGGAAGCCTCATCCAGAATATCGTTCTATGACCGCCTTCCGTCAGATCGCCTGTTCGCCCGACGTATTTCCCTGCAATATTTCCGCCAATGCCGCCGCTGGTAGACGTGAAAATCACAACCGTATTATTGACCATATCAGCTTTTTCAAGATATGTCATCAAACGTCCTAACGCCAGGTCAATCATTGAACATTGAGCGTAAAACGCTGCCTGAAGAGGCGGGGCGCCGCGTTTAATAAAGGCGTCCAAAATTCGTTTGTCCGGTTGGTATGGAACGCCCGCTTCATTAGGCGCAATGACGACAAAAAACGGTTCATTTCGATTCTTTTCGATATATTTAATCGCCGTATCAAAAAGAATATCGACCATATTGCCTTTGAGATGAACGACTTTTCCATTAAAACGAAGAATCGGATTGACAGAAGAGTCGCCCCAAATATCGCCCGGCTGACCGATTCCGCCCGCGCCGGTTGTCAACGTTGCAGCAAACCCTCTGTCTTGAGCGCGGTACGGATAACAGTCTCCAAAAGGCCAACGTCCAAAAAAACCCGTTTTAAATCCGGCTTTTTGTAACATTTCTGAAACCAGAAGATCGCTCTTGCGCGGATATTGCAAACCGCCGTAGTTTCGTCTGACTCCGGTTTTTTCAGCAATTCGACCTGTCAGCGCAGATGCCCACGTCGGCGCGCTGATCGGATAGGAATGGTAGTTCTCAGCCCGTTGCGATTGATGAAAAAGCTTGTCAATGTTCGGCGTTACCGCCATGCGATTTCCGTAACACCCCAAATCTCCAGGACCAATGTCGTTGACGACGATCATTATAACATTATGACGCTTGGGAGCCGGCGCTTTACCGAATGCTGCGATCGGCAGAATCAAAGCCAACAATAACGGCAAAATTGACAAAGGTTTCATGACGGCGCTAATAATTAAATGTTGCCTAAAAAATGAGAACTCTTAACTTATGCTTTATCCTGATTTTCTGTATTGCTGCATTCAGGTTCTTTCTGAGGCTCATTATGATTCTCGGTCATTTGTTGAGGATCCTGCTGAGCATGCTCATCCGAACCTTGCGACGTTTCTGCCTCTTTCGTAATCTCGATCTGCTTTTTTATGTTCCTGAACGCAGGAAGTTTTCTAAGCTCATTAAGATTCTCGGTTATTCTTTGACGAACCAGCTTCAAAAGTTCATCCGGACTGAGCGACATAACGGTCTCTACCGGAATTGGATCGCTGTATAGAACGGCAACCTTTCGGAACAGGTGCATTTTACCATGTTCATGCCGGGGCATTGCATCAAAAGCTCCCTCAATTGCGGCGGGAACAATGGGTGATTTCGTCTTTTGAGCCAACAGAATCAGCCCCGGCATGAAATCATGAAGTTCGCCATCTGGAGATCGCGATCCTTCAGGAAATAGCGCTACGCACTCTTCATTTTTCAGACGTCTGAGAGCTTCTTTAATTCCACCGACAGGTTTTTCTCTGTCTACAGGAAAAGCGTTTAACGCTCGGAAAAACCAGCCTATAAAACCGCGAAAAAGCGATTCTTTCGCCATAAATCCCACTTGTCGCCTTGGTCCGCCGCCAACAAGTGGAGGATCCAGATAACTTTGATGATTGGATACAATTATCAGACGACCCTCCTCGGGAACTTTCCGCCAATTGTAAAATTTACCGCGAAGAAAAATGTAAAAAAAGAGTAAAGCCGTCCGGCGGGAGAAATAATAAACGATCTGATCGATAAATGTACGTTTCATAAAGATCAATTATAAAAAAAGGTTAGCGGTTAGCCGGAAGGGATGTATCTCCCTAACCGCTAACAGCTAACCGCTGTTTCGTTATGGAATAATTCCGTTGTGAAATATTACTTGACGCTTCTATTAGAGAAGCAGTCGCGTTAGTCTTCCAGCGAAATCGCTTCTGACGGGCAAGCGTCAACACAAGCGCCGCAGCCAGCGCAGGCGTCCGCATCAACTTTGGCAACGTCGCCATCGAGCTTAATCGCTCCAACCGGGCACGTATCAACGCAAGAACCACAACCAACGCACTTGGATTCATCAACTTTAGCAGCCATGTTTACTCTCCTAATAAATTTGGATTAAATAAAGTACCGATCTGTGGAAAACATTCCCACTACAATTGTTGCACTAAAAGCAACAATATATTCATCAATATTAAAAGCAGGAGATGATATTGTCCATGTGATACAAACAAAAAACGTTTCCTGCTTTGGATGTCTTTTACCAACGGTTTGTTAGGAAACCGGATCAACCGATCATTTTTTGAATCTCGGATTTGAGACGCGTCGCAATCGAATCTTTCATCATGGAGAGCATCATCGGCAACTTAATAGTTACCTTAACATCTCCACCGCTAGCGTCGCGTTCAACAATGTCAAACTCACCCGTTACATCCATTCCCATATATCGGGCGTCGACTGAACCGCCGTTGTCTGACCAGGTAATTTCCCAGACGCCATCGTATTGAGGGAATTTCTGATGAGCCATCTGTTCTATTTTTTTAACCTGGTTGATAGCGTCTTCTTTTGTTCCCGAGTATCCAAAACTGAAAGCAATGTCGGACATCTTATCTATCATAAAACAAGGTGTAATAAAACTTCAGAAACGTCCAAAAGAACGTTTCATTATACCAATCACGTTAATATGATTATAATAAAAAACTGCCCTTCAGACAAGAGGGTTTTTGAAACTTTGGCAAAATTTCTTTAAAATTGATGTTGCATTTATATATAAAAATTGTTAAACTGTTCCCAGTTTCTAATATATAGTATGAATAAATTCATCTGCTTTATCTGTCGAATTAATAGTTTTGTCGATCGAAGAGTTCGGCAACTCGTACTATTTACTCTCATTTTCTTAGCAATATCGGCATTATCAGGTTGCAGAGTTACTACGCCCATCGACCCGACCGGAGAATATTTCTTTCGCGATGCACCGTCTGCGCCAGTAAGACCATGTCCGCCGCCGAACAATGGTTGTTCAACTTGTCAAACGTGTCCTCAACCGCAGCGAACTCCTACAACATGGCTTGGTTCAAGCAGAGATCCCAATTCCACAATTCCCAAAAATTCGACGCCTCTGTTATCCTCTTCTCGAGATATAACAGAATTGATTTTAGGTCCAACAGATCCCGTCGCTCGCGTTGGGACTTATGTTGTTATGGTCGCCGGAGTTAAAGACCGAGGCGGGAACTATCGAAAAAACAAACAGATTGAATGGACGATTGACTGTTCCTCGCCAGGAGGATTTATCGACGTCGATCGTCGAGATTGGTGCGATATTTTCGTCGGAGAATGGGATCCTCCCAGAATCGAGAATCCGCGACACGCTTTTACAAGCACGTCTCGAAAACCGCTTCGGCTAACTAAAGGCACTCCAACGCCGTTGGACGACGTCATCATTCACGAAGGACAAACCTGGACTGCTATTTCTTCGCCATGCGAAGGAACGACAAAACTGACCGCTGTTGCATTGGATTCAAGCGATTGGCAAAGTCGACTCCGCGCTGCCAATATTCATTGGATCGATGCATGGTCAGTCCTTCCTCCTGCAAAAATAGCTCAAAATTATTCTCAACCGCTTAAATTACAATCGTCTGTATTTAGATCAAATGGTTCTGCAGCGCTCGGATGCATTGCCGTTTATGAAATTGTCGACGGCGCGGAAGACGTAGAATTTAGCGCCAATTCGGAGAACGACGCTTCTGAAAAGATTACTCAAATCGTTGTTCCGGTCGGCAATAATGGAATTGCTGAAGCGCAACTGGTTAAAAAGTCGCCTTCTGCCGGACAAACAAAAATCAGAACAACGCTCATTCGAGACAATGCCGACGGTAGATTTACCGTTCCAATTCGTCTGGCTCAGGGTGAAACCGTTATTGACTGGGGAGAAGCCGGGTTGCTTATTTCTCAAAGCGGTCCTGCTATTGTTTCTGGAGGGACGGAAGCGGCGTACAGAATTACGGTTCGCAACGTAAACTCCGAAAAACTGGATGAGATTGTTGTTACAAACACAATACCGGAGTCGTTTGAATATCAGCGAAGCGTCCCGGTTGGACGCGTTCTGGACGCCTTTGTTACAAATCCGGATGGAACAAAATCACAAAAAATTCAATGGACTGTACCCGGTCTCGATCCCGGTCAATACCAGACTTTTGACGTTTTCTATCGTCCTCAAAAAGATGGTGATTTTAGTCTGATTTCAACCGCTCAATCTGGTTCCGCGCTGGCTGAGGACATTTTTAAAACCCGCGTTCTTTCTTCCAGCGGCGCTCTTCCGCAAACGCCCGCCCCGAGTGCAACGCCAAGCCCGTTGCCAGGCAACAACGTCGCGGGTATAAACGCCGAGCTTGACATTCAAATCGTTTGTCAGGATACAGCTGCCGTTGGAAATGCCGTTGTTGTACACGTATACATTAAAAATAACGGCTCTGAAACGGTAACAAATTTGATTCCTTCAATTTCTCATACTCAAGGTTTATGCAGTTCTTTTGGAGCTAATCCCGTTCATTTAAGACCTATTGCAAGCATTGAGCCTGGGTATTCGCACAATTTCAGTTTGCAATTTACCGCAAACTCGCCTGGACGTCAAACTATTAATCTTGAATTAACCGCTCAAAACGGACAAAGATTTAATCGACAGACATTTATTACCGTTGAAGGAAATGCGTGTCAAACGAATAACGATAATTCCGTTTACCCAACAACGACGGACAATACGCAAAATCCTGCTCCTAATTCGATTCTTGATTCTGGCGCTTCCGCATCAAACTCAGATTATATCATTGATAAAGATTTAATTTCACTTAATGTAAATGCGCCTGCTGAAGCAAAAGCAGGAGAAGAAATTCAAATTGATTTGCAAATCAATAATAATTCCGACAAAGAGCTCAACAACGCTCGTTTGACCTGTTTCCTGGATAGCAGTCTTGAACTTATCAGAAATACAGAAGGACTTGTTACAAACAATCCATACAATCCATATCTGGATCTTAATACCCCGATTTTACCCAAAAATTCGACTCGTATTGTCCTTGTTGTTAAAGGCAAAAAAGAAATGCCTGTCGTTTGCAACTTTGTAGTTCAACAGGGCAATACGAATCTGGTTAATAAAGATTGTCAAATTATCATTACGAAAGCTGATAACGTTAATCTTGTTCCTGAACCGATTGTGCCGGATACAGATGGTTTGGATCCGATTGCGCCGATCCCGGACGTCAGCGTGCCTGATCCTGATTCAAATTTGAATCCAGAGACTCCGACGCAACCGTTGGATGATCAGGTTCAAACTCCAACACAACCTTCAGACGTGGAAACGCCAACAATTGAAGAACCCAATCCTGGTTCCTTGGACGATTTATCTCTCGAGTCGCCGCCGCTCCTGGACGTTCCCGATCCAATTAATGATCCTGCGCCCAATTCAAATGACAAAATCAATGTCGACATTTCCATCAAAAGATCAAAAATTACGACCAATCAAACGTTTACTTGTCAGGTCGTTTTGAAAAATAACGCTTCTGTTCCGATGAACAATGTTGAATTTTCGTTATATTTCCCAACGGATTCGTTTAAACTCGTAAAACTGGGAACAACAGGATTGACGCAATACAATTACAACGCATTAAATGGTTCTGTAACTTTTAAACCCTTTGCTGCATTGGAACCAGGCGCTACGTTAAATTACAATATTCGCCTGTTGCCTCAAAAGAACGGAACAACAGAACTGTCTGCAATGATTATTGCAAAAGAATCCGGTATAACAGACGTTCAACAAAACGCCCAAATAACCGTTAACGTTGAATAACGCTCTTATATAAATGTAACAAATTTTCAGACGCTTTTTCAACGGAAAACCGAGACGCTGCGGATTCTTTTGCGCGATTTCCAAGCTGGGTTCTTATATCAACGTTAAGAATCAGTTTTTCAATTTCATCAGCCGCAGCTTGAGCGTCGTTTGGAGGAATAAGCAAAGCGCTGGACGCATTGGAATCTGTCAGAGTGAAAATTTCTTTTGTTCCGCCAACGTCTGTTGCGACAACAGGCAAACCCGTCGCCGCCGCTTCAAGTAGAACTCGACCCAGCGGTTCCTGTCTGGCTGTATGAACGTAAATATCCAGACTTCGCAGCCAGTCAGCCAAATCCGGCAGCTGTCCGACAAGAGAAAAACGTTTGTCAGGAAAAGATGCGGCTGACTGGATAAGCTTGTTTTCCAGGTCAACGGTTTCCTGTTTACTCGACTGCCGACAGCCAGCAACTTCATACAGCAATTGAATTCCGCGCTGTTCCAGTATCTCTGCTGCTTGAAAAAAGACGTCTATACCTTTACGAAGGGAAATTTGCCCTGCTGTTCCAACTTTCAGAAGAGCGTTGGTCTTTTTGTCTTTAGACGGATAAAATACAGAAATATCAACGCCGTTGTACAAAACAACCGCTTTCTTTTCGTCCAATCCCTGATTTACATGATAAGCTTTCGTTGCAGACGAAACGCACGCCAATTCTTTGTGACAGTTTAAATCTTCGATTGTTCGTCGGTTTAATTTGATAATGTCGCGAATATGCCCCAGACTGGAGATTTGCTCTTGTTGGCAGACTGGACCTGTCATTCGCGACGAAGAAAGACTGTTGGCGTGAACAAGAAAATCAGATTCTGTACGGCGTTTGTAATCCTGAAGTATCTCAGAAAAATCTTTTCGCAGGACGTCAATGGAGCGATTGAAATCGCCTGATTTCCAATCCAAAGTATAAATCGGAATGCGACGTCGACGAAATTCTTCTGTCAGTTCTCCGGAATTCGGAACAACGGCGGAATAATTCACTGCGTCTTTAAGCTGGTCAACTGTTGACAGCAGCGATCGTTCCGCGCCATTGAGGTTGCCGAATTCGCAGACTAAAAGAACATTCATTCTTCTGAAACCAGCTTTTTATCAAAATAATTGATTTCCATGCCGGCGTCGACAATTATCTTTTGAGCGACAATTCCACTGGAGCGGGGCGAGAGCAAAAAGACTGCCGTTGCCGCCGCTTCTTCAGTCGCAACCGCCTTGCCGCGGGGAATGACGCGTTCTGCATATAAATAAGAATCAATGTATCCTGGAATTCCAGCTGAGGCAGACGTCTTGAGCAATCCAGGCGCGACGGCGTTGAAACGAATGTGACTAAATTGGCTGAAGGACTTGGTCAAAAACGCCAAAGAGCTGTCCAACGCCGCTTTGATGGGAGCCATGTAGCCATAGTTTTCGCTCGCCATACGCGTAGTTGAAATGGAGATGGTAACAACAGACGCTTCCGGATTGAGTCTGTCTTTTAACTCGTTGCTGATATTAATCAAAGAATAACAGGAAACGTCTACCGCTTCCAAAAAAGCTTTTTTGGGCGTCTGATGAAATGGCTTCATGCCGTCTGAATAATCAGCAAAAGCAATCGAATGAACCAGACCATCGTACTTGATGTCGGCAGACTCCAAATCTTTCCGAAGTTGAATTAAAGAATCCTGTTCGCGAACGTCGCAAATATAAACCGGACGTTCCGGAAAGAGCTTTTTGACTTTTTGAGCAATTTCGTCATTCAGCACAACAAAATCGCAAAACGCGCCGTTTTCAATCAACTGAACAGCAATGTTGTATGCAACGCTTTTTTTGTTCGCTACGCCAAAAAGAATAAATCGCCTGTTTACCAGCTGTAAATAGTCTGCCATAATTTTCAGATGTTTAAAGCGTATGAAAATATACGAATTAAAAAAAACAGGACGTTTGACTTAAACGTCCTGTTTAATGATTTATTGCGTAGTTCTGCTCGATTAGGCAATTGCCTCTTCGCGAGTAGCTACAACGTTAACTCTGGTAGAATTTTTGTCGAAACGAACGAATCCGTCCGTCAAAGCGAACAGAGTCCAGTCTTTTCCTGTTCCAACATTAACTCCAGCCTTGAAAACCGTACCGCACTGACGAACAAGAATGCTGCCAGCAGTTACTTCTTCGCCGCCAAATCGTTTGACGCCGCGGCGCTGCGCCTGTGAATCGCGACCGTTTCGGCTCGATCCTTGACCTTTTTTATGTGCCATAATACGTTATTCCTTCCTGTTCACTTTGTGAGTCGAACGCTTTGTTTATGTTTCCTAAAAACTTTTTACAGCTTTTTATGGAATTTATATCCTTATTGAGGCTATATTATAGCCAATTTTAACAAGGCGTCAAGTACCCATAGGGCGAAAAACCCACAAATAATCTAATTCTCCGTCCTGACCATAAATTATATCGTTGTCGCTTTCGTAAAATTCATCTGCAGGACGCCAGAAATTCAATTTAAGAACTTTATGTTCAAATTTTCTATTTTTCCAAATGTCTTTAACAGCATCTACTCCAGACGATTCAGTTTCTCCATCTTTCCAACGATAAGCATTGGTCAAACCACTGACGCAAATACTGAACTTGCTGGTCGTGTTGTCAACGTCAACCCAAGTCGCAACGCCCCAATACTCTTCTCCTGGTTTGATCGTTCGGCACATTTCGATTGAGGTCATAAACTTCTGAGCCGGATCCTCTCGCGCTCTGATTCGATCTACAGCCAAAGGAATAAAGCGTTCACGATACTTCTTAACGGATTCCGTATATTTGTTTGTGTTAACGTCCTTGGTTTTAACGACGCATTCCAAAGAAAAATAGGGAACAAAATTAATTGGCAAATCAGAAGAAACCACCTTAAAAGCTTCGTCTGTTTGATAAGTAACCTTTGGACGATACGGGCTGGTTTCGCTACTAACTTCAGAAGGCGTAGTTGAAAGTTTCTCGTCTTTATCGATATGGAACGCCTTGCCAGGGTTGCGAACTTTGTAAATCATGTACCAGACCTTCTTTTTCTTCATATTTCCATCTGGCTGAGGAATGTCGACGTCAATAACTCGCACCGGCTTGAATTCAAACTCCAAATACCAAATATCGCGATGGAATGAAACATCTTTGGCGAATTCAAAGTCTGGGTTGACAGCCAAAAGTTCTGCTATGTCATGGCGATCAAATGATTTAGCCGCTTCAAGGTACGGATCGATCTTGTACATTACGTGCGGCGCAAGCTGTCTAACAGGAACCTTTTTGGGAATCGGCGCTGGTTCAGATGACGGTTGTTGAGCAAACACCAATGAAATGGATGTAAAAAAAACGAACGTCAACGCTAAAAGTGTGTGAATGGTTGTTTTTAACATGGATTGTATTTGTATTAGGTAAAGGTAAGTTATTATCTAATCTCCTGCATTATTATATTATAATCTATATTTTTTTCAAGTGTGGCTTTTCTTTGTTGACTTTTATAGAAATTTTTCAACTTTTTTCTTTCTTTTAATTGTATGTGGAATAAATTATATATTTATTATAAAACACCTAAATTATTTAATCGTAATTTTTTAAAATTTTTGAAATTTTTTTGGTCTTTTTTCAAAATGCAACCTACATTGTTATTGTCTTAAATTATATCTTATAAGGAGAAAAACATGAACAGCTTCATCATTCCAATTGCCCTGACGTTATTTTTCGCCATTTGGGGATTAGTTGGGTTTGTGATCGTTACCAATGATCACACCCACTAAGACTTTATGCCTGTATTAAACAGTTCTGCCAATGAATCTGCCCAGGCGTCGCATAAAAGCATAGGGTGAACGTTCCTAATAAGCATTTCTTCCAGCTTTAGTGTAATCTCAACGCCGCGATTGGCTGTTTCCGCATCCCATTTCCATCTGGTCAAACGCGACTTTACCATGCTTACCAGGTAGTCGTCGTACTGAGGATTCCCTAAAATATCTTCAATCCCACACGCGATCGCTCTAGACAGCGTTATAAAAAATTGAATAACGGTAATCTGAGCAAGATGGATAATATTGCGTTTTTTGCTGGCGTTGTCTTTGCGATCTCCCTGGACGGCAAAATCCTGTAGCAACTTGGAAAATGCAACGGGAGCGAACGGAACTTCTCCGAGGATTTTCAAAATATTTTGTCTGAACTCTAAAAATTCCGGATCTTTCCAGGCAACAGCGTTCGCCAACGACCCCTGACCGATTGACGCCAACAGTCGAGCTTGTACCGCGGAATCTACAATCTGGGAATCTTGGAGAATTTGGGTGGAATCATCTTGCGACAACGGATCAAATCGGACGATTCGGCAGCGGGAACGGATGGTCGGCAGCTGTTTAGCGGCGCTGGTTCCCAGTAAAATGAACAAGGCGTTGGGCGGCGGCTCTTCTAGAGTTTTGAGCATCGCGTTGGCGCCTTCAGCATTGAGAAAGTCCGCATCGTCTAAAATCGCAATTTTTCTCTTGGCAAACTGAGGTTTAACCGACAAGAAATGGCAAAGCCCTTCCGAATTTCGATGTTCGACGTCGCCGATGAGCAGTTCCAGAGGAATAAGCGACTTGTCAGCAGGTTTCTGGACGATTTCCAGGTCTGGATGGGAGTTATTATCGATTTCCTTGCAAGAAGCGCACGTTCCGCACGGATTGAGATCGCTTTCGGGATTGTTCAGGCACAGCAGCGATTTCGCCAGGGCAACAGCGAACCGGCGTTTCCCGATGCCGTCCGGACCGATAAACAAATAGCTGCCCGAAAGCCGCCCGCGCTGAGCGGCTCGGCGGAAGAATTCGACTATTTTATCGTGTCCCAGGATGCCTTGCCAAGCCATAATTCGCTTTCAAAATACTCTCCAGCTTATTTTTGATACTCTCTATATTATAATACTCGCTTCTAAAAAAGGAATAGGGGTCAGCAAAGTAAAATCCAAGAAAATCTAAAAGAATTTCACTGTTCACAACCACTAAGTTTATGTGGATAACTTGTCAATATCTTGTCGTCAAAGTTGTGAATAACTTGGAACGGAAATTTCTTGTGGTGAAATTCGAAAGTTATCGACTTTTTATAGCCCATGAATTGACAGACTATCGACCGATTTTCCATGTGGATAACTAAATAGAATTCTTTTTTAACACCATATAATAAAAAGAGTTATGATATGGAGCTTTATTGCTGTTTACAGAATTGAGCCAGCCTATTACTATTACTTAATATACAATTTTAAATTAATATGAAAAGCTGCAGCGTGAATGTAAAATCTTAATGCGAAAAGCAGAGAACCACCTGGAACGCTCTGCTCTTCACATTACTCCTCTGAAATCCATGCAAATATAATTGACACATAGTGTACATAGCTTATTTGCATGGATTCAATATCGAAACCCCAGTGGATATTCTGGGGATTATAGTTACTCCTCTGAAGTCGCTTCCCCCCCACTCCCTTTCCCGTCCTATCCGGGACGAGGAAGGGAGTGGATTAACCGCGCTTCCATTACTGTTCCTGTAGATCCTCCTCCCACCTCCAAAATCGTGGGCTACGGAACAAAATACCTATCTTTCTACTTTTATCTATCTTATTCCTTACCAGTATACACTACAAAATTCAATATACTGAGAAATTCGTAAACTTTTCTGAAAATTTCCCGTCTAGTTTATTGATATTTCCGTCAAAACCGTTATAATGAGATCTGTCGTATAATCAATATTGTTTCCGTTTACAACTATATATTAAAACCATGAAAATCGTTTGCTCCCGCGAGAGTTTACTCAATTCGTTTGTTATTGCCAGTTCTGTTATTAAACCGAACAACGCCAAGGCGATTCTGACCAATATCAAGATTGAATCCAGCGCTGACGGAACCGTCCTTCAGGCGGGCGATTCCGAAATCCGATTGCGCGTCAATCTGAATGACGTCGAAGTGGAAGAACCGGGCGCCGCCCTGCTCCCGACCGCGCGTGTCCGATCCGTTCTGTCGGAATCGAAGGCAGAGACGATTCGAATTGAAACCAACGGATCCAACCTGATTCTGATTTCGGGCGGCAGCAAATTCAATTTCCCAACGGAAGACCCTGAGGAATTCCCGCCTGTTGACGCATTTAACAATAGCGACTACCTCGTCTTTAACGGAGCGGAGCTGGTCAAGGCGATGGCTCAGACGACGTTCGCCAGCGATCCAACAGCCAGTCAAGCGGTATTCGGCGGGGTTCTGTTCAGCATTGAAAACAATACAGCCAACCTCGTCGCGACCGACACCCGTCGCATGTCGCACGGGACGGTTCCTGTGTCCATCGTCGGAAACCTGGACAACTCCAAGGCGATTTCCGCTATCGTACCCAAGGCGACCATGCAGCTGGCAGAACGCGTCTTTGCCAATACGGAAGGGGAGATCAAAGTTCTGTTTAACAACAACCGCGTTATTTTCTCCAGCGCTGCTGTTACGTTTTACGCTCAGCTGCTGGAAGGGACGTTCCCGAAATGGCAGAGCGTTTTCAACAAGGAAATCGCGTACGAAGTTGAAATTACCCC
>JAFSMW010000216.1 GCA_017447745.1 Thermoguttaceae bacterium | reverse complement strand
GTTTGAACTGCCGTTGACGATTGGTCAATACCGTCTGGAACAGCTTGTCGGACGGGGCGGGATGGGAGACGTCTATCGCGCTGAAAATCTGGTTCTGAAAAGAACGGAAGCGCTCAAGTTCGTTCGTACAAAACTGATTCTTGAACCGAGCGCTCTGGAACGTTTTCAGACGGAAATCGAATCGACCGCAAAACTGCTTCACCCCAACGTTGTAACAGTTTTTAACGCCGGGGAATTTGAGGGACGACCATATATGGTTATGGAATTCCTCCAAGGAGAAACGGTTCATCAGTACGTTTGTCGGCGGCTTAAACAAGATTCTCCGCTGTCAGTTCAAGAAGCCGTCGACATCATTATACAGGCGGCGCGAGGCTTGCAGTACGCTCACGAAAACGGCTTTGTTCATCGAGACGTCAAACCGGGCAACCTCTGGATTACGCCTAAGAAAACCGTTAAAGTTCTGGATTTGGGATTGGCTGTCGCCGCGTCCCAGGAAACGGACGTTCAAATCGTCGGGACTCCAGACTTCATGCCGCCGGAACAGTGTGTTGGAAATCGGGAAAAACAGGAACTCTGCGCGTCCGCCGATCCACGATCGGATATTTACTCTTTGGGCTGTACGCTGTTCTTTATTCTAACGGGGCGCGTTTCATTTGACGGAGAAGAGTATTCGACGTCAAAAAAGAAACTGGAAGCGCAGCAATGTCTCGCTTTGCCGGAATTGTCTCAATTTCGAAAAGACGTTCCTGATCGAATTCAGCGCGTTTTGAACCGCATGACGGCAAAGTCAATTGACGAACGTTATTCGTCCATGACAGACGTAATTCAGGCGTTAAAAGAACCGTCTGCTAAAAAGACGCCTGTTATTGCGGCGCTTGCAGGAATCGTTCTATTAGGAATTGCTGGGCTTTGGGGAATGAACGCTCAAAACAATTCCCAAAACGCAGCAGATCGAGCTTTATTATCAAATTCTGAAACTGAGGAGGCAATTCAAGACGTCGTCGCTCCGTTTCCGCCCGGCAAGAAAGCAGGCGAGAAACTGGTTCGCGTTGTCGACGGCGTTGAATACGTCTTTCGCTGGTGTCCGCCAGGAACGTTCGTCATGGGAGGGTTCAAAACTCCCCTTTCCAAAGAGATGTCAACTCCGCAGCTGCTGGAAATTGCCCGGGAATACCGTTTTTTAGGAATTGACGACTTGGAAGAGCTGGAAACAAATCTTGAGAATTCGGATTCGCTTGAACAACAGACGCAGCTGCATGACAAGCTGTATTCAGAACTGATTTCTAATCCCTTTTTAATAAGCGGATCCATTCCTCATCCAGTAACGCTCACAAAAGGTTTTTGGATGTTGGACTGCGAGGTTACGCAAAAGATGTGGTTTTCCGTCATGCCTGACAGTACGGCAAATTCTGCGATAAAAAATCTTAACGAGCCTGAAAACGCTCCAGTCAGAAAGGTTAGCTGGACGGACGCTCAGGAATTCTCTCAGGCGCTGTCGGAAAAGCTCAATGCCGACATCCGTTTACCCACAGACGCTCAATGGGAATACGCCTGTCGCGCAGATTCTGACGAAACGCCGGAATTATTAGACGCTCAAGCCAATTCATATGGTAAAAATCGCGGTACGATAACGGTTCGTAGCTTGTCGCCCAACGCATGGGGATTATACGACACTCTTGGCAACGTTGAGGAATGGGTCGCCGACTGGTACGAACCAATAACAGATTCCAGCCCCCAAACAGACCCGACCGGTCCTGCCGTTTCCAAACCCGGTAAAAAATCTGCCAGTTCGCAGGTCAAAGTACTTCGCGGCGGTTGCTGGCTGTCCGATTGCAGCTGTTCAGCAAGGAATTATTACGACGTCAACGATCGCTTTAACCGCGCCGGATTTCGCGTTTGTGTGTTGCCAGACAACCTGAATAGCACAAAAGAGTCTGAATAAATTGACGCGTTATTTCTCACAACGGCAATAATTCTCTTAAAAACACAACACAACATGCAGATATTACTGACCGCTTAACACTATATCTTGCTCTTTCATCTCCAAAACGAACATTTCTTTTGAGATTCTCAAAATTTTATGACACACCCCAGCGCTTCTTAAAGAAATAGACTGAAAAAATGTTTTCCCCCTTGAAACTGTCAGGGACATTCAGTGTATTTTTCCTCAACCCAACTAATATCCATGTGGTACTACCTTAAAAACGACGAGATGAGTGGTTCAATTTCTTTTGAAGAAATTGTCAACTTGATTAATGCTGGCGTAATAACTTCGTCGACATACGTTTGGCAATCAGGCAAGATGCGTCAGCGGGCAGGTCAGGTGGGAGAATTGGCGCCGTATTTTCAGAACCTTGCGAAAGTCCAAACCAGACAAACGCAGATTCAAAACGCCGCATCGCCTCCTGAAGCAACGTCGTCGGGAACAAATACGAAATCGACAGGCGTGAGAGCTAACACTCAATCTGGTTCAGGCGTTAAGTACAGATCGCGCCGTCTGACGAAACAATCAGAAGGCGCGCCAGTATCGAAAAATGAAAAGGTTGGACGCATCATCCTCATAGTCTGCCTTGTCATAGCAGTAATAAGCCTGCTCCTTGTTTTTCCATTTTGTACGACATACAAAGAGGATTTGGAACGCCATTTGATGGAGTTTTCACAAACGGGATTTTATAGCTCGGTATCAGACGAAGATATTTTTGTTCCTTTTTATATATTAGTTATCGTTACTCTGATTGCTTTTATAACGGGATTTTTTATAAAACAATATAAACTCGCTGTTGCGTGTTTGATTATTGCAATTATTTGTTTATCATATCCAACTAATATTAAAGATAATGCTGAACAGCATCGCCAGCAAATTGAACAGCGTCTTAATGCGATTCCGGGGTATCAAGATTATAAAAATCTGGCAACACAATGCTCGATATTAAGTGTAAGAATTTGGGATTTGAATCATCAAGGCGCAATCCAGGATTCGGTTTCAAATAACATGATTAATGAACTTGAAAGCATCCGCAAGAACAGCAAAATTGCAATTACTGCGCTCGTTAACGGCAGTAACGACTCTTCATTAGAACTCCGTTATCAAGAATATTGTCAAACTGTTCTGCAAATGAACGAATATATCAAGGGGTTGCGGTAATAGCATAACAACAATTCATTGAACGAATAACAACTATAGTCATTTAATAAATCATGTGGTACTATATTAAAAACGAACAGGTGTTGGGACCGATCTCCCTTGAAGAACTCGTCAACCTGATTAACGCAGGTCTGATTACAAAATCGACTTATGTTTGGGAATCCGGTAAAATGCGCCAACAGGCGGGTGAAACTGAGGAATTGGCGGAGTTTTTGCAAGACGACGAACCGGAACCGTTGGAAGCGCAGAGCAAACCCCTTCCGCAATTTACGGAAACAAAAAAGGTCGTTTCCCATAAAAAAGACGCAGGCGTTTTAGATTCCGTCGTTGCCAGTACAGGATTGGACAACTTGAAGGGTTTTTCCTTGTACGATCTTTTTTCTGAAACATTCAAAAGACACACCGACGACGAAATGGAACGCTATTTTGGCGTCGGAACGCCGTTGACAACGCCGCCAATAAGTCAGGTTGACGCCTCCTGGCCCAAACCATGGCTTTTTCTCCGATTGATTTTTCTGGGCATTGGGGGGTATTATTTATCCTCTTATGCAAGTTCTTTACCAGGAATGGTCATTTTCGGAGCCTTTGTTATTCCGCTGGCAACCCTGATATTCTTCTTTGAATGTAATATTGTGAAGAATGTTTCACTTTACCAGATTTTTAAACTGTTTTTATATGGAGGAACAATTGCTTTTATCTTTACATTTGCATTACGTATTCTATTTCCATATCTTAAAGACATGCTTGATGCTTCTTCCGCAGGTCCTATTGAAGAGTCCGCAAAGTTGTTAGTCCTTATTCTGGTATTGATAATGGGAGGCTTGAAAAGAAAAGATTATGTCCTCAATGGATTATTATGCGGAGCGGCAGTTGGAGCAGGTTTTGAAGCCTTTGAAACTGCAGGATACGCATTAAAACAATTCATTGACGGCTTTATAGATTATAATCTGAGTTATAATGAATCTATAAGGCTAATGACAGAGAATTTGCGCACCCGCGGCATTTCCGCTCATTGTTGTCATATCGTTTGGACTGCAATGAGCGCCGCTGCTTTATGGAGAGTAAAGAAAGCCAAAGACTTTACCATATCTATGCTGTTGAATCCGATGTTTCTAATAGTTTTTTCAATAGCCATCGCACTTCACATGTCCTTTAATAGCAATATTATTCGAGAATTATCAGGTGGCTTTCTTGAATATATTTTAGGCATAATTGGCTGGACTATCATTTTTGGACTGATTGGACTTGGGTTGCGTCAAGTGCGTCAGCAGCAAAAGTATATTGCTGCTAAAGAGGCGCAAAGAAAACAGACCGTTTCATAATTGCCGGATAACCATTCGTGTAACATTCTAACTCTTGTCTCAAAAAACAACTGATGAAAGTTTGGAAGACAAGATGCGTTTTTTATCCCGTAAATTCATTATCAGGAGAATTATTCATGTATACAACCCTTTCAGCCGCCCGTCGTTTTCACGTTGTTTCCTTCGTTCTGACGCTCGTTTGCTTTGCGGCGCTGTTGTCTCGCCAAAATGCAGCTATGGGACAGAACGCCAGCGGCGAGAAGACGGCAGTTGCCGCCGATGCCGACGTCGGCGAGAACAGCCCCGGCGGTCAGGAGGAGGGAACGGCAGAGAATCTTTCAGATCAGTCTGACTCAGAGAAGGACAAACAGACTGATTCAAACAGTCAGGAAAATGCGGCGAAAAGCGCCGCGGATAAGGAAAAACAAAACAAAGATCAAAACGCCGATAATGAAAAATCAGAGCAAGATAAAAGCTCTTTAGGGCAAAAAACCTGGAATTGTATTTCGTCTTTTTGGGAATATATGAAAACATTCTTTTATGATTATTGGGGTACTGTCCTTATGCTTATTGCATCTATTTGGTACACGAAATATCTGAAGCCTAAAATTCGACTGTACATATTTGAAAAGCATAGCAATGATCTTAATGAATATAAGGAACTTGCATTAGAATGCATTCGATTGGGTATTTCCAGTAAAGAATCGGATAAACCTGAAACATTCGATATTTCTGAAAATATCGATTTTATATCTCATGAACAAGTTGATGAAATTATTCAGCACATCTTCAGAAAATATTTAGGTCAAGAATCGGAGAAGGAAAAGAAATCATGGTGGGGGTTTCTGGTAAAAATTGCAGGTTTCTTTTCAGCAAAGAAATATATCCAATTATCAAAACTTGATTCCTATCTCTTGATAATAACTTCAAAATACATTGATGAACAAGAATCCGACATTTTAATTCAACATAAAAAAGCTATTTGTGAAATTTATCGTCAACGTTACCGCGATTATTGGCGTCATTGGTTTAAAAATATTACATTATGGTCTATTATCATTTTGATTTTGCCGCATGTTTTACCTGTTATTAAACCATATTTACAATTTTACTTCGGCTTTAATATCTGACCTCTAGCGCAAATTACGAGAAACGATTTATAAGTATACAGTGGTAAAGGAAAATAGTTAGGAAAAACTCCAGTTCTGACGAATGATTCCATAATGATTATTTACTGTCCTATTCTTCCTTACCACTCACATATTCGTATCTTTCTTTCGCCTCTCCCTTCCATTATTTTCGTATCAGAGTATAATATTGATAGAATTTAGTGGTTGAGAGCGTTCGTCCCCGAAGCGGGGAACGAATAGCTATTTGAAGAGAGCGGCTGGAAGCGAAAAGCTTTTATCTGCTCCCTATTTCCTACTCCCTATTCCCTAACAACACATGCATCCAACATTAGAACGACTTTTAACTGACAAACCGGTAATCATCGACGGCGCGTGGGGCACGCAGTTTCAACTCCTTGGTCTGGGTTCTGGAGAATCCCCGGATTTATGGAACCTTTCTCACCCGGAACGCGTATTAAAAGTAGCCAAAAGCTACGTTGACGCCGGAAGTCAGATAATTCTGTCGAATACGTTCGGCTTGAACCGGTTCACGCTGCAAAAAGCCGGCGTTGACCCGGAACAGGTTTTTGAACTCAACAAGGCGGGCGCTGCGATTTCTCGTCAGGCGTGCGAAGGAACCGATTGCCTCGTTTTCGCGTCGATGGGACCGTCAGGGGAAATCCTCATGATGGGGCAGGTTACGGAAGACGACCTGTACGAAGCGTTCAAAGTTCAGGCGGAAGGCATGGCGGCAGGCGGAGCGGACGGCATTGTTATCGAAACGATGTCCTGCCCGATTGAAGCGTCTGCGGCTGTTCGCGCGGCGAAGACCACCGGGCTGCCGGTCGTTGCCAGCATGACGTTCGATTCCGGCAAAAACAAAGATCGCACCATGATGGGCGCAACGCCGGAAAAGGCGGCAAAAGCCCTCTTAGCCGCCGGCGCTGACATCCTCGGATCCAACTGCGGAAAGGGAATCGAAGGGTTCATTCCCGTCTGCCAGCGGCTTCACGATGCGTCCGGACTGCCAGTCTGGATTAAAGCAAACCGCGGCTTGCCGGAAATTGTCGACGGCGTTGCAACGTATTCCCAAACGCCAGAACAGTTCGCGTCCTTCGCCCCGGCTTTGGTTGCCGCCGGCGCGGGATTTTTAGGCGGCTGCTGCGGAACCGACCCCTCGGTTATCGCCGCGCTGGTCGAATGGAAGAGAGGCAATAGGCAGTAGGCAGTAGGCAATAGGGAGCTTCTCCCCTATACCATTTAACAACAGGAGGACAATTCCATGAGTTTTGAAATGAATGACAACTATATATCAACGGACGTGTTTGCCGCTGACGCTCCCGTTTCAGAACGAGCAACGTTTATTACCCGAACGTATCTCCACCTTTTGGGCGCAATCGCCGCATTTGTTGGAATTGAAGCGATTCTGTTACAATCCGGCGTTGCGGAACCGTTGATTAGTTTAATGGTTGGCGCAAAATATTCCTGGCTTGTCGTTTTGGGACTGTTTGTCGGCGTTTCCTGGGTTGCTGACATGTGGGCGCAAAGCGCAACAAGCAAATTCATGCAGTATATGGGGCTGACGTTATACGTCGTTGCAGAAGCGGTCGTCTTTCTGCCGTTGCTGTACATTGCGTCGAATTTTTATCCGCAAGCTATTCCGATGGCGGCAGGAAGCACGGCGGCGTTGGTCGTTTTGCTGACCGCAGTTGTGTTCATCACGAGAAAAGACTTTTCGTTCCTTCGCCCGATCGTTCTTTTTGGCGGTTTGGCAGCCATGGGCGCGATTGTCGTTGGCATCTTTGCCGGATTTACTTTGGGCCCGATATTTACCTACGCCATGATTGCGTTTGCCTGTATCGCTGTCTTGTACGATACGTCCAACATTCTGCATCATTACCGAACTGACCAGTATGTCAGCGCGTCGCTGGCTCTGTTTGCCTCAGTTGCGCTGCTGTTCTGGTACATTTTGCGTCTGTTCATGTCGATGAACAGAAACTGATTTAAGTGAGACGTTAGGAGGAATAGCAAGTGAGGAAAATGAATATCAGTTCCTCACTCCTCACTCCTAACTCCTAACTAACAATGCGAATTGCTCACATAATCACCCGGTTAATACTCGGCGGCGCTCAGGAAAATACGGTTTATTCCTGTATTGACCTGGCACGTCGTCACGGAGCGGCTGTTCGGCTCTTTACCGGTCCGACGACGGGACCGGAAGGGTCGCTTGTCAAGTTCGCCAAAGAGCAAGGCGTCGATCTGGTAGAAATTCCGTCTTTGATTCGAGCGATTAATCCTCTTTACGACGTTCCTGCCTATTTCCAGATTCGTAAGGCGTTAAAAGAATTCGCTCCCGACGTCGTTCACACACATTCCGCTAAAGCGGGCATTCTCGGCAGAGCGGCGGCTCATTCTCTCCGGATTCCGCTGATCGTTCATACGATTCACGGCGCGCCCTGGTACCCATCCGGGAACTTTCTGTCACGGTTGTTCAATCAGATTTGCGAACGCTGGGCGGCGAAACGATGTCATAAACTCGTTTCCGTTGCCGACGCCATGACCCAGCTTTTTCTTGACGCTCACATTGCCCCAGCAGACAAATTCACCACGATTTACAGCGGCATGGACGTCGAGCCATTTCTCAATTCCGCTCCGCTGCGAGACCCCGTTCGACAGGAATACGGATTTCAGCCGGACGACGTCGTTATAGGAAAAATCGCCCGACTGTTTCGGCTCAAAGGACACGACGACCTGATTGCCGCCGCGAAAAGCGTCTGTAACAAAAACGACAGGGTGAAGTTTCTGCTCGTTGGCGACGGGATTCTTCGACAAAGTCTGGAAGACGCCGTTCGCCGCGCCGGACTGACAGACCGGTTCGTCTTTGCCGGGCTGGTTCCCGCAGATCGAATCCCCGCCATGATTTCCGCCATGGACGTCGTCGTTCACACCAGCTTGCGCGAGGGCTTGGCGCGAGTCTTGCCGCAAGCGCTCATTTCCGGCAAGCCGGTTGTCAGTTACGACATCGACGGAGCCCGGGAAGTCGTCCTGACCGATAAAACCGGGTATCTCATTCCCCCCCGCGACATTGACCGCCTTGCGGAATCGCTTCTCCAGCTTGCCGACGATCCGCAAAAGCGCGCTCAATTCGGACAAACAGGGCGAGAACTGTTTACTGACCAGTTCCGACGCGAACTCATGGCAGACCGCCTGATGGAACTATATGGGGAAATTTAACAATTACACTTGCGGCGAAAGCCTCCTATAATCTATGAACGAGGAAAGCTGCCGCACTCCCGACGCAAGCGGTATTATAAATGTTACATGGATTCTATGGCGCTTTTCTCGTCTATTCAACCAGATTCTTTATCGCC
Source organism: Thermoguttaceae bacterium (assembly GCA_017447745.1). Lineage (GTDB taxonomy): Bacteria > Planctomycetota > Planctomycetia > Pirellulales > Thermoguttaceae > RUG11551. Next base: position 5,288 of record JAFSMW010000216.1, on the reverse strand, counting down.
TGAAAGCTGCCATCGGGACGCATGGCAAGAATGGCTTTCAGAACGCCGGCGGAGTCCAAGCCGGCGAGCGGAGAATTGGGGGATGTCTGCGGCGGGGCGTCTAAAAGAATGAACTTTCCCTGTCGCAGGTTGTAAATCTGCGATTCCGTCAGCGTAACTTTCGGCAAGTCTGGACAGCCTGTCAGCGGAGGAAGAAGCCGGTAGGGGAATTCGCCGTTACATTCGCTTGCTGGGACGGGGGCGTCGCTGTCTTCCAGACGAAAAAGCCCCACTTGCGTTCTGGTCAGCGCGGACATGACGGCTTCCGTTCCCGCCGATCGGGCGACGTCTCGTCCCCAGGATCGAACGTACGTCCCGGACGAGCAGACAAGCTCCCATTTCATAACCGGGTACTGGTAGTCCAGCAGAGTTGCAGAGTAAATCGTGATTTTACGCGCCGCCAGGTCAACGTCTTTTCCCTTTCGGGCGAGCTTGTACGCCGGCTGACCGTTGATTTTCAGCGCGGAATAAATCGGCGGCTTTTGCATGATAACGCCCGTCCAGAGCTGGGCGGCGGACAGCAGACTTTCTCTTGTGGGAATCGTCGGGTTCTCCAGCTCGACAACCGCGCCCTCGACGTCTTCCGTATCGGAGGATCGCCCTAAAAGAAATTCCGCCCGATAGGTTTTCCGACCCTCTTGAGCGTACTCGATAAGCCGTGTTGCGCTTCCAACCGCAATAACCAGAACGCCATTGGCTAACGGGTCGAGCGTGCCGGCGTGCCCGATTTTCGTCTTTCGAGGCAGCATGCGCCGAACGACGTTGACCGCGTCGCGTGACGTAATTCCAGAGGGTTTATTGAGGTTGATGAATCCGTTCATGGGGGGTGAGGCAGTAGGCAGTAGGGAAAGGAGTAGGGAGTAGGGAATAGACAGTAGGCAATAGGAAAAGGCAATAGGGGGAGTAGTCAGTTTTGGGTTGCGAAAATATACGGTTTCTTCGTTCCCTTTTCTAATTTTATGTAACACCAATACATATATTTGGCAACATGCAGCAGGGCGTATTCTTACTACTGCCTACTGCCTATTGCCTAAAACTCGTCAAAAGAGAACTGCTTTTCAAAGGCGTCGTCGAAATTGAAGACGTTGTCGAAGTCGTTGATGTTGTCGCGCTGGGACGTCAGCAGGGCGCCGCATTTGACGAGATTGAAAATAATCTGTCCGATGTCGGCGGTGGAATGAACTCCCCAGCTGTTGAGCGTCGGTTTTGCCAGCAGACCGAACTGTTCGACAGCGTAGATTTTAATCGCTTTGCAGATGTCGGCGGCGGAAATATCCCGGTCGACGTCTTCTGGCGGTTCGTCGTCGTCCACGCAGACGTTGTTACCGTCCATTTGGTTGATTTGAGAGATCGGGTCGCCCAATTCCAAAATATCGTGAGCAAACTTGACCGCCGCGAGAGTGAACTCGTAAGCCGCCAGCTTGTATCGTTTATCCGTTTCGAGTAATTTGATTATTTCGTCCATGATATTAGTTGCGAGTGCGTAGTGCATAGTGCATAGTGAGGCGCTTTGCGCCTTTATTCCTAAGCGCTAAATACTACTGCCTACTGCCTATTGCCTACTGCCTCCCTCATCCGCTCTTCAAAAACGCTTCCAGTTTCCACAGCGGGATCGGTTTGTCTTCCGAGATTGGAATGATATTTTCGCCGTTTTGCGGGTTGTTCGGTTCGGTTGTTACAGGTTCCGTCGGTACGCCGGAACGCTTTGCTCTTTTGTTGGCTCGGCACGCTTCCCTGTAAAGCGACCATTTGGACGCTCTAGTCAGCAAAGCCGGCAGAATCGACAGCGAGGTAAACATGCAGCAGGCAACGCCCATGGTCAAAACCATGCCCAAGCTTTGCAAGCCGCGATGTTCCGCCGTCATGAGGGAGCAGAAGCCCAAAATGGACGTCATGGACGTCATTGTCAGGGCGCCGGCGGTTGACGAACTGATACGGAAGGGCTTTGTTCTGTCGCGGCGGCGGTAATCGTGAACGATATGAACGCCGTCGTCTATGCCGATACCCAAAATCAGCGGCAGAATAATCATGTTGGCGGAGTTGAGCGGGATCTGCATAAATCCCATAATTCCAAACAGGAACAGAATCCCCATCGTCAACGGCAGGATTGCCATCAAGGTATAACGAAGACTTCTGAAGTCCAAAAACAGAACAATCAGGATTCCCGCTAAAGCATACCAAGCGGCGGAAATGTACGATCGCTGCATTTGGAGCGAACATTCGTAGGTCTGAAGCGGGTTGCCGGTTGCTTCCGGGTCGACGGCTCTGACCTGTTTGACGAATTCCGTCAGGTTTGCCATGTCCCAAATGTCTCCGGAGCCGTAAATCTGAAGGGCGTATGTTCCGTCTTTGGAGTACAGACGATCCACCCATGGCTGAGGCAAGTCCGCCATGGTAGGCGGTTCCGGATCTGAACAGAAGTTGATCTGTTGCAGTCGGGTGTAATAGTCTTGCGTCATGCACATTTCAAACTGATTGAGCCGAGCTGTTACTTCTTCCGGCGACAGGTTGTTGAATCGTCGGTGCAGTTCCTGAATCCGGCCATTGAACATATTATAAAGCTCTTTGGTTTGATCGCTGATTTCCGGAGTGTATTCGATAGCGGTGAGAAATGCGCTCAAGTCGCTGTAATTAGGCGCCGACGACCCCTGCGTTGTCATCTGGGCGCGCATTTTCGCGAACCCTTCCAGAGCCATGCTGGAATACTGATGGATCTGTTTGATAAGCTGCGTCTTTTCCTCGGTTGAGTCCGGGAGTCGGGAAACGATTTCTTCAACGCGGGTGATGTTAGGCTGCTTGAGGAATTCCTTTTTGAGTCGTTTGACTTCCTGTTTGTCTTTCGTGGTCGACAGGGCAAACCAGACGTTTTGATCGCTTTCCGCCATGAGCCGCTTTTCCCACTCGACGCTTTCCACCCCCTTCGCCTGAAGGTTCATGAGGTTATGGTCGTATTTCAAATCCGGGAGGAACATAAAGCTCAGGGTCGCGCCGCCGACAAAGAGAATTATCGTCGACCAGAAGTTTTTGGAAAAGACGTCTGTAACGGACGACATCTTGATTCGGAACGTTTCTTCTTCCAGAACGACGTTGTGTAAAACCTTGTCGGTCAGCAACGTTTGAGCTGGCAGAACAAACAGCGCCGCCAGACAGCAAAGCAGAATTCCCACGCCGGCAATTTTACCCAGTTCTGCAACGCCGATAAACTCCTGCCCGCCCGCGGCGGCAAAGGCGATCGCCGTTGTTACAGCCCCGACGAAAATGCCAGGTCCTACTTCTTTGGACGTTTTGATTAACGAACGGGGAATGTCTGAACCTTTGTATCGACACGTGGAGTATCGCGCCAGATAATGAATTCCAAAGTCGACGCCTAGCCCCACCAGAATGGCGCTAAAGGCGATGCTGAGGATGTTTAAGTGCCCGATCCCAAAGACAACGTATCCCATCGTCCAGGCAATCCCGATTAAGAGCGTAATCATCAGCAAAACGCTGTATCGAATGCCCCGGAAGGCAAACAGGAACAGCGCAGCAACGCCGACCAGGGACAGGATTGTCGCCCAGTTCATCGCCTTTTCCGACGAACTCATTTCGTCGTTTTCCATGATTGGCAATCCCGTTAGTCCCAGTTTGACGTTGGGGAACTCTTCCTGCTTGATGTTGAGAATATCCCGTAGGACGGAAATGGATTCCGTATTTTGAGCGAACGCAGCGCCGTCCTTCTGCTTGAACTTGAGAAGAATCAGAGCCATCGCGTTTTGCTTCGCCCAAAGGTATTCGACGTCCGGATGAAGGTCGTCTGGACCCTGCCCGGCGTGACCGGAAACGGAGTGTTTTTCGTCGCCCAGACCATAAAATGGGGACTCGTAAACGAATTGCGGACCTAACGCCGATTGCAACGACTTGCTCAAGCGATTAAACCCTTCCTGAGATTTCGCTTTAACCGCCGGAGAAACAGACGGATCTGTTTTGGCTGACGTCTGCCAGCTTATCCAAAGACGATTGAGAACGTCCTGCCGTTCTTCCTGAGACATGGAAGAGGACTCCTGCAGGAAAAACATGACGTTTTGCAGTTCCGTCGACGAAAAGTAGTGAAGCCCTTTTCGCTTGATTTTGGTGTTGTCCGCTTTATAGAAGACGTCAAAGAACAAGTCCGTCCGCTGAGAAAGCGCCTCGCCGACGCCGTCCGCCGCTTGCTGAATGGACGCAGCGTCGCGCCCCTCGACAATCACGACAACGTCGTCTTCCGAGCCAAAGGACTCTATATATTTAAGCCATCGTTTATTGAACTCGCTGTTGGGGTTGATTAAATCCAGACGGCTTGTTTTGAATTCCAGCCGATTTACCGTCCCCCAAACGCTGACGCCGGCTAAAGTCAGAGCCAGTAATATTACTATGAATGGATGTCGAATTACAAACCGGGTCAACGGCTGTAAAAGCAGGTTGATCCAGTTGTATTCCTTATAGGAACGTTTCGGCTGTGAGCGTTGCGGCGTCCTTTCCGCGGTCATATCAAATCTATGGTTTTATATTAATATTATAAAATTCGAAAATTCTCGAATTTAAATTTCATGGGAATCATAGTTTAGCAGTAAAAACAGATAAAGTCAAGAGGAAAATTATCTTATTAAGTTAACGAGAATGGTAAAAATAGAGGTTCTAGCACAGAAGCCGCAAACGGGCATGTGGAGTGCGACGGCAAGCCGTCGCTTTCATTACAAGCGCCGCCGCGAAAGACGGTAAAGATTATTCGCGCCGATAACGCTGGAAGAATAATCTATCCAAAAATACAGACAGAAAAAGCTTCTTGCGTTATTGGCGCGAAAGGCGTTTTAGGATGTTCTCAACTCTTTTCGTGGAAAAGCGACGGCAAGCCGTCGCACTCCATATTTACAGGTTTTCCGTTGCGACGACGTCGACGCCGGTGTCGCAGACGTTGGGAAGAACGACGTCGCCGATTTTAACGGGGCTTTTCGCCCGGACGGTTTGCAGACTTTCCAGAGCGTCAAAGATTTTTCCCTTTGGAATCGGGCGAGCGGTTTTGACGCTCAAGGGACGTCGTTTGCCTTCGACGGCAACCAACGCCGTAACGGTTCGTTCCGGGGCAATCGTTTCCTGAATGCCGTAGGCTTTTCCGCGGGCGCAGGTCGCTCCCTCAACTACCAATTCGCCGTTTTCGTTTTTTGTTACGGTTAATTCACAACCCATTGGGCAGCCGATGCAAATCATTTCTTTTCCTCCAACACAACTTCTAC
>JAFSMW010000215.1 GCA_017447745.1 Thermoguttaceae bacterium | reverse complement strand
GGGGAATGGTTGCAGACTTTCAAATAGCCGTTGGGGTCTAAAGCGCAAAAATGCTTTGCCGCGCTGCACGTCGACGCAATCGACAAATACCGGTATTTTTTCGGGTTCTTAATCGCGCAGTAGGGCAGTTCCGTCCCGATATATCCCTTTTTACCGGCTCGCGCCAGAACCTCTTCCGCCGTGTCGAAAAGCTCATTGAGTTCTTCCCCGTTGAGCAGCAAATCCTGATGGCTCATTCCGCGCCCGCCCGGCATGAACCGGTTAATCAGAACGTAATTCGCCCCGTTGATTAAAGGGTACGCGATGTTCTCGTACAGTTCCGGCAAATTCGTCCTGGAGACGGTTATATTGGCGCAGGTTCGAATGCGCCGCGCTTTGGCTTGACGAAACAGTTCCAGAACGTGCCCCGCGCCGTCGACGCCCGTCGTCTGCTGATAGGTTTTAATACCCGGCACGGACAGCGACAGCAAAATGTTCAGCGGGCGGATGAAGTCCAGAAAATCTTCGTCGATTAAATAGCCGTTGGAAATGATCCCGACTTTCAGTTTCAGCTCGCGCCGCGTATAGAGCAAAATCTCCCGGAAATCGCTACGCGACGTCGGCTCGCCGCCGCTGAAGGTTACCTGACCGACGCCGCAGGATTTGAGCATTTTTAAAGCATCTTTGAGTTCCCCGGTCGACAGCTCGCTGCGCGGATACTCGCCGGCGGACTCGTTCTCCCACGGACAATAGCAAAACGGACAACGATACGGACAGCGAAACGTTACCTCGAAAATAGCGACGTCCGGCAGAATCTTCTTCTTTTTCCAGAAGTTAAACAGGAAACTCATCTCAAAGGGGTTTTATTTCTGATTCTTCTACCGATGACTGTGATTCCGGATTTGGATTCAATTCCGCTGGAGAAGATTCCGTATTGGGAATATCGTCATCGTCAGGAATAACAATTTCATAACATGTTGGTCTAATGTCTTCTCCATTTCTATTCCGATCCGGGACAGGGGAATAGCACATTACAAACGGAGGTCTGCACGCTGCTTTCCAAAAAAGAAAGATTCCGCCGATAGCTACCAGAGTTCCTATCAAGCAACCCAAGCATGAACGCTTTTTTTCGCCTGACGTTTCGCCTCTTGGCTCCTTATTAGCAGACTTCTGCTGACTTCGACGAAGTTCGTCCAGCTGTTTATTGAGTTCATCCCGTTCAGACGGCGGCACAGTTTTGAGGTCTTCCATTTTCATTTTTGGAGATATAAAATAGGTGGAAAAAACTAATCGACGTTTGAGTTTTCGCTGTTGTCAGAATTATCGGGCGAAGTTTCCAATTCCAAATCGGAGTTAGGAGCGTTTTCAGTCGCTTCTTCTTCGTCCTCCGGGTCTGCGTGACGATAACACGTTACGGTCGGTTTGCTGCAGGACGTTCCCAAAAGAAACAGCCCGCTGATTACTCCCAGGAATCCGAGTAAACGGCGCTTCCAACGCGGACGCGTTTTCTTTTGCGGTTTCCGCTCTTGCTGACTTTGACGGAGTTCGTCCAGCTGTTCGTTGAGTTCTTCGCGGCTTAAATCGTTATTTGAATTGTTATTATCTTCTGACATGATATTATAATTGATTAAAAAAATAATAATTGATCAAGCTATATATTAGATAAATCAGTCCGCCAATGATGAGTAGCATTCCAAGCAAACTTGCCCAGTAGAGATCATCTCTTCTACAGATCAAATAACATGTTGTAGTTGCTCCGTAGTCTTTATGAGAGAAAATGTCTTTACAAATGCGAATAGGAATAAGCAATATAGAGACAATTATTTCATAAGGTAAAAGAATACAAATACCCACGATAATCCACAAAAAACTTAGTAAATACGACCACAACGAATGGGATTTAGCTTGATTAGTATGTTGGGAATTGGACGCATTTGTTCTATCCAATTCGTCATTATCCTCTTGACCTTGTTCCTGTTCGTATGGTTGAGAAGTCCTGTAACATGTAACAACGCCAGCTCTTTTAAAAAAACTCTCCGGACGGTTGCTTTGTTTAACCTTATCCAGCTCGTCGTTGAGTTCTTCACGGCTTAAATCGTTATTCGAATTGTTATTCTCTTCTGACATGATGGCGTGACTGGTCTATTGTTCCTACTCAGGTTCCGATTCCGCAGGCGCTGGTTCCGGGGCAGATTCCGGTTCGGAGTTGTCAATGAACTCAACGTCGTAACACATAATCTCCGGCGAGTCGTCCGGTTCTTGAACGGGGATTTTACCCCGGTCTGGAATCGTCTTTATGACGTAACAGGTAACTTGAGGCGTACAGGACGTTCGCCAAAACAGAAACAGCCCGCCAACGGCGCACAGCCCCCACCACAAGTACGTCCACGAGGAACGGGGGGTGTCATTTGCGATGTCGTCGAAATCGGGAGTGGACTCCTGCTGACTTTCGCGCAGTTCGTCCAGCTGATCGTTGAGTTTATCCCGTTCGGTCTGCGGCGTTGAATTGGAATCTTCTGTATCCATTTTGAGTTAAAAAATCGTTATACGTCCAAAGAATCAAAAATCTCCATTTTTAACAATTATAAATCCGTTACGAGTAATTGTCAATAGGAGTGGCGAGTTGCGAGTAGCGAGTTGCGAGAAAAAATGTTTATCCAATAATTTGGCGTCTGTTAAGTTGAGCCGCAAAGAACGCAAAGAACGCATAGCTTTAAAACTTCGCGAACTTTGCGAACTATGCGTGAGCTTTTCCTAGCGTCTTGCAACCGGGCTCGCCTTGTTTTTTAAAACTTCGCGAACATCCTCCGCTCCTCCGCGCCTCCGCGTGAGATTTTAACGGGCGCTAACGCAACCAGTTTTGTTCGCCTGACGGCGAATGCGTAATTCCGCTCCCGATGGTCGCTCCATTACCGCCTTCCATTTCTTTGCGAACTCCGCGTGAGATTTTTCCGGGGACTAACGCACCCCGGCTCGCCAAACGCTCAAACCGTTACCGCACGTCAGCCAGAACGCCCATGGCGGCGACGATGCGCTCAATGTCGGCCGTTGAGGCGATAAACGGCGGCATGGTATAGACGAATTTCCCATACGGACGAAGCCAGACGCCGGTTTCCCGGACGGTTTTTCGGACAAAGTCGGGGGAGGGGAGCTGTAACACTTCCAGAACGCCGACGGCGCCTAAAACGCGGACGTCGCAGACGTTGGGCAGAGTCCGAAACGGTTCCAAGCCCGCCTTCAGTTCACTCTCAATTCGTTTGACGTTCCCTTGCCAGTCGTAACTGTCCAGCAGCCGGACGGCGGCGGCAGCGGCGCGGCACGCCAGCGGGTTCGCCATGAACGTCGGTCCGTGCATGAACGCGGGAATCGCGTCGGCAACCGCAGACGAAGCAACCGCCGCGGCAAGCGTAATCGTCCCGGCTGTGAGCGCTTTTCCGATGCACATAATATCAGGTTTGACGCCTGCGTAGTTTTGCGCCCAGAGTTCGCCCGTCCTGCCAAACCCGGTTGCGATCTCGTCGAAAATCAGCAGGATGCCGCGTCTGTTACATTCTTCCCGAAGTCGGCGGAGATATTCCGGATGATAGAAGTACATCGCGTTTGCGCCCTGAAATATCGGCTCGACAATCACTGCCGCCAGTTCGGAATCCCGCTCGCCCAGAAGAGCCGCCATTGCGTCAAAATCGCTTTCCACCCACGGCTGACCGAATCGGCATTGAGGCTGCGGCGCAAAATACTGACGCGGCAGAAGCCCCTGAAACATCGCGTGCATGCCGTCGGGATCGGAAACGGACATCGCGCCAATCGTGTCGCCGTGATACCCGCCTTTGAGAGCTGCGATTTTCTGTCTGTCTGACCGCCCAACCGCCTGCTGATACTGAATCGCCATTTTCAGCGCGCATTCCACCGCCACAGACCCGGAATCCGCATAGAATATCTTGTCCAGACCCGGCGGGAGAACGCGCAGCAGTTCCGCCGTCAGCTCCTCAGCCGGTTCATGTGACAGACCGGCAAACATGACGTGCGGCATTTGCAGAGCCTGCTGACGAATCGCCTCGACCACCGTCGGTTGAGCGTGCCCATGCGAGGCGCACCACCAGCTGGAGATCCCATCCAACGCCACCGTTCCGTCGTCCAGAACGATTGTCATGCCGGAACTGCTGACGACGTTAAACGTAGCCGGCGGGTTCTTCGCCGAAGCGTACGGTTTCCAGATATGCGCTTGTGTATTATAATCTGTCATATTGATTGAAGGTTACTTGATGAAATCAGAAAACAGCGCGGAAAAGTCAACCGATGGCAATCCGTCTGGGATTTGGCTTAAATCGACTTTCGGGACGACGGATAGGGCAGGGCGCAGCCCCCTTTTCTGCATGTATTGAGTAATATACTCCGCGGAATCGCGGTCGATAGCCGGGTCGGCGTCCGGGCTGTAATTGTACGCCACGCCCAAGACGTCCAGCCCGCGAGCCAGCGCCGATTCCAGCGACAAAACCGTATGATTCACGCTGCCCAGTTTTCCAGACGACACGAGAATCAGCCGCCAGCCCTGCGCCGCCGCGAAATCGACGGTAAGTAAATCCTCCGTCAGCGGAACCGCCAGTCCGCCCGCCGCTTCAATCAGAACGACGTCGTATCGGCTTTGTAACAGTGTAACGCACTGAGCGATTCGGTCAACGTCAACCGTCTTTCCGTCCAGCCGGGACGCCATCAGCGGCGAGGCGGGAAACGAGAAAATCTGTGGAGCGGTCAGCCCCAGCGCGTCTTCCGGGAACGTCCTGCCCATTATGGCGCGATGAAGGTTGAGGTCTTCCGAAAAGCCGACGTTGCCCGTCTGAACCATCTTGACGGTAATCGCGTTGACGCCCCGCGCCAGCAAATACCGCGCCATCAGCCCGCAGACAACCGTCTTGCCAACCCCGGTGTCGATGCCGCCGACAAGTATCGCTTTTCCGTTACGTGTACAATCGTTCATTTTTGAAATTCAAAAGTTTTAGAAGTCCCCAAGCCGGGATAAAAAGGCGTCGTCGTCGGAAATCTCCCGACCGCGGGTTGTCAAATAGCCGCCGGTTATAACGGAGTCCAGCCCGGAAAGCATCAGCAGACCCTGGAAATCTTTCATTGTCGTTTCGCGCCCGGCGCAGAATTTAACCGACTTTGTCGGGTTGACAAGCCGGAACAGGGCGGCGGTTTTGGCAACGTCCGCAGGACGCATAATCGGCAGATCTTCCAGCGGGGAGCCTTTAATCGGCAGCAGAACGTTGAGGTTAATCCCGTCGACGTCCAGTTCCTTGAGCGCGAACGCCATGTCGACGCGGTCTTCCCACGTCTCACCCAGCCCGATAATGCCGCCGGTGCAGTTGGTAATTCCGTACTTCTTCATCAGGCGAATCGTCTCGATTTTCTCCTCGATGGTATGCGTCGTGGCGATCAGTTCCGAGTACCGCGCCGGGTTGGTCTGAATGTTCATGTTGTAACGCCAAACGCGATGTTTCGCCAGCAGGGCGACGCACTCCTCCGACAGGATTCCCAGCGACGCGCAGACTTTCATGCCCGGCAGGGAATCGAGAATCAGGTCGACGGCGTCGAGAACGCGATGGAACTCGTCGTCCGGAGCCGTCCAGCCGCGCCCGCTGGTAACGTATCCGAACGTGCGAACGCCCTGATCGTAGACCTTCTTCGCCGCCTCCAGCGCAGTTTCCGGAGAAACCAGCGGGTACGTTTCGATCTGAGTCAAATGACGTCCGCTTTGAGCGCAGAACTTGCAGTCCTGACTGCACCGACCAGATCGGGCGTTGATTATGGAACACGCCGTAAACGCCGGCCCGAACTTCTTCCGAACCTTGTTCGCCAGGGAAATCAGGTCGAGTAAATCGTCCGCGCCGACCGACCGCGTCAGCTCGACGGCTTCGTCACGCGACAGCTCTTTGCCGTCCAGAACTTTATACGCCTTTTCAATAGATGGATTTATCTTCATTTTTCGTCGTTTTCCTTTCGATTTCAAATTATCTATTTATTATACCCTTATTAAAGTTTTTTGGAAAGGGGAGTATGAGGGGAAGAACCTTTTTTTCAAAAAGGTTTTCCCCTCTTAATTAAACTTGAAAAAACTTCCCTAAAAAGGGAGCCAGCTTGCTGG
>JAFSMW010000214.1 GCA_017447745.1 Thermoguttaceae bacterium | reverse complement strand
GCGCGTCCGGCGAGGAATTTGCCGTCTGCGTCATAGAAGTAAGAGTTGTCATAGACCTTAACGCCGTCTACAATTTTGTAACCGTCAGCCATTTGAGTTCCTTTCTTTGGGCATTGTTTAGCCTCGCTCGGACATTCCGCCGTCGCTTGGTCTGAAATGAAAATAGTACTTGCTGCCGCAGCCGCTGTGGCTGAAAGCATTGTACGTCGATTGATGTGTTCCATTTTGAACGCCTCTGTTTGTTAAATTAAAAAAACGATTTTTCTATATTATGGTTCATTTTTCTATTAATTGCAATAGGGGGGCAGGGGATTTTTTGAAATTTATTTTGTTCCGCCCGGATCGCAAATAATATTAGGCGAGCCGGGAACGTTAGTTCCCGGGTTTAGAACCGCGTAGCGGTTGAATCACAGGAGCGACCATCGGGAACGGAATTTCGCATTCGCCATCGGCGAACAAAACGTTGAGAATTGTGCAAACCAAATCGACGAAGCCGAAAACCTCCCTTGGATGTAGCCCGTCCTCGGGCTACAACTTGACGGCTTGCCGTCAAGGAAATGCGGAAGCCTCCAAAAATCTTTTGAACGTGGAAACCCCCTCCGCCCCGCTGGATCGCGGCTGTATCAGCCGCAAAAGATTTTTAAGCCGCAAAGAACGCAAAGCTCGCAAAGAAATGGAAGACGGAAATGAGCGACCAACGGGAGCGGTTTTTGGACAGGCGTGCGGCAGCGCGGACTGGTTCCCCGCCTACGGGACGCCGCCGGGCGTATTCATTGCGCTCTTTGCAAGAATAAATTGCTATCGCCCGCTTTTCGCCTTTTTTCCCCCCCGCTTGCAATATAATTTAAAAAGTGTAATATAATATATAATGATATGACTTGAGTTTTCCGAAATTAAGCCTCTAGCTTCTAGCTATTAGCTTGATAAACCTGATTCATGCGTTATAGCAAGAAGCAGGAATAACCAAGCTAGGAGCTAATAGCTCATTTTTCGAGAAATTTCAAGTGGAAAATGTATATAATGAGTTTCTGCTGAAAATCTTTTTACGAAACGTATTCGTAATCAAATAGCAGTCGAGTTTTTTAATCAGAGCAATCATGGAACCCTATTTCCAAAAATTATTCGCAGAACGTATCGGCGGCGCCAATTATGGCAAAGATACGTCAATTTATAAATTCGAAAAGATTAAACGCGCCAAGCGAAAAGCGTTGGCAGACCATCCGGAACGTGAACTGTTCGACTTCGGCATTGGCGAAAACGACGAGATGGCTGACGTTTCCGTTCGCAAAGTCATGGCGGAAGAAATCAACAAGGTCGAAAACCGCGGATATGCCGACAACGGCATTCTGGAATTCAAACAGGCGGCTGCCCGATATATGAAACGGGAATTCGGCGTTGAGCTGGATCCTGTAACGCAAATCAACCACTGCATGGGTACAAAAACGGCTCTGGCAATGCTGCCGGAATGCTTTATCAATCCCGGCGACGTTACTCTCATGACTGTTCCCGGGTATCCGGTCGCGGCAACGCACACCCGCTATTGCGGCGGCGAAGTTTATAACATGCCTTTGCTGGAAGAGAACAACTTCTATCCGGATCTGGATAAAATTCCTGCGGACATTCTCCAACGCGCCAAGATGATGGTTATCAACTATCCCAACGCTCCAACTGGCAAAACCGCTACGCCGGAATTCTTTGCCGAGGTCGTCGACTTTGCAAAGAAAAACGAAATCGTCGTCATTCAAGACGCGGCGCACATGGTTTTATGCTACGATAAACCCGCGTTGAGCTTTCTTCAAACGCCCGGCGCGATGGATGTCGGCGTTGAAGTTCATTCCATGTCGAAAGGCTGGAGCATGATCGGCTGGCGACTGGGCTGGGTGTGCGGAAACCCGCTGATCGTTCGTGCCTTTGCAGACGTCAAAGACAATTCCGATTCCGGGCAGTTCATCGCCATTCAAAAGGCGGCGGTTGCCGCTCTGGACAATCCGGAGATTCCGGTCTATACCAGAAACAAATACCAGCGTCGTCTTCGTAAACTGGTTGCGATGCTCAAAGATTGCGGATTCCAGGTCAAGATGCCGGAAGGCACGTATTTTCTGTACACGCCCGCTCCTAAAGGCATGAAAGGCGGCGTAACGTTTGCCAACGCAGAAGCTGTTTCCCAGTACCTCATTACAGAGCAGTCCATCTGCACCGTTCCGTGGGACAACGCCGGCGAATTCCTCCGCTTTTCAACCACGTACATGGCAGAAGACGAAGCAGCAGAAGATCTGCTGATGGAAAAGACAAAGCAGCGTCTTCAGGATTTGGGACTGTTTTTTTAGAAGTCAGGAATTATTTGAAGGCGGTAACGGAGTGAGTGAAACGAACGAAGTTACGCTTCCTTACCATTAACCACTAACCACTTATCACTTGCTATGAAACAACTCCTTTCATTGGTTTTGACGCTTCTTGCAGCGTCTGTTTTAATCGGCTGTGGGGAACCGAAACCCAAACCTCGCAGCGAAACGCCGGCTGATTGTATGAAAAACGAAGACGTTTCTCAGAGAGCGTCCTGCCTGATCAATCTGGCTAAAAAGAAGCAAAAAGCTGCTGCGATCAACATGACGCGTCAGATATTGACAGAAGCGGTTTGCTGTTGTGACCAAATTGCCGATCCGCAGGAAAAGTCGAACCTGTTAAACGAAATTGCTAAAATTTACGGCGAAATTGGCGAACCCATCGGACAACGCAACGCTTTGAGCAAAGCCAGCGAGGCGGTTGCCCAAATCGGCAGCGCGGATCAGAAGGCGAAAGGGCTTATCGCAATGGCTGAAGCTCAGATGGCGGGCAATGACCTTGTGGGAGCGTCCAGCAACGCGACCAAGGCGTGCGAGATGATTCAGGACGACTTCCTGCCAGACGATAAAGCCCAGATTCTGCTTTCTGCCGTTCAGATTTATCAGAAGGGCGGAGAAACCACGAAGCTTACTGCCGCTCTTGATAAAGTTAAGGCGGTTGCAGATTCTCTTACCGAAGACCCTCAGAAGATGATGGAACTGTACGGCAGGATTGGCGTTACTCAGTTTAAAATGGATCAGAAAGACCTTGCGACCGCTTCCTTTGATAAGGCTATGGAAATCGCCAAAGGCGCCAAAGAACTCGACGCTCGCGGTTTTGGTTTGGTTGTCGTTTCCAAGCTGGCGTTAGATGCGGATCAAAAGGATCTGGCGAAGAAGTTCCTGGACGAAGCGAAAAAGGTTATTGTTCCTCTTTCAAAAGAGAAGTCTGACCGCGGCGCTGAACTCGATTCTGAATGCTCCAAACTGGAAGAGCGAATGTAAAGTTAATTAGTAATGAGTAATTACGCAAAGCAATCGGATTTTTCGGAGTTCGAGAGTGAAGCGTTAGTGAAACTCTCGCTTTTTTAAGTGAGCGACAGTTCACGTTATTTTGATTTAAGCGGGCGATACGCCCACGATCCAAGGGCTCTAGCGTTTTCGGCGATAAAACGCATATTTCAAAGTTCTCGGCGTTTTCTAAAAGCGAGAGCTATACGCTCTCGCACTCAGAAAGAATTTTCGACAGCGCCAGTTTGTTATGCAACGTTCGCTTCGCTCACACCCACTGGTTTACATCCGTGGATCGCCAGATGCGTGCGCCAACTCCTCACTCCTAATTCCTAACTCAAATTCCTTCGTTTTTCCCAATAGAAAATAATTTCCTCTACCCCCTTGACAGAAACCGAAAAATTTGATATATTAACGGACGCTTGTTTGAGAGGACGTTTTCTTTCAGACGAGTGAAAAAAAGCCAAAGTAGCTCAATCGGCAGAGCACAGCTTTCGTAAAGCTGGGGTTGCGGGTTCGATTCCCATCTTTGGCTCTTTTTTTATTTCTGCGAGCTTCGACAGAAATCTCTGGAATTAAATAGCGGTTTCAGAAGTATGAATTGTGAAGCTCGTTCTGTTTTAAGCTATTGTATTGGAGAACTATATCTTGATTAGCAATCCTTACGATGTGGATCTGAAACAGCTTGTTTTGTTAAACGGCGCTTTTGGACCTCAGGAAATTGAAATTATCAGCCATCTTATTGGTTCCTGCCATCCCAATTTTCGCATCTTTCGCGATGCTGTAGCCGAGCTGGAAAATGAAACCAATAGCCCTGCCAGTTACGTTCGTTTGGGCGTGTGTCAGTATTTGCTTGGCGAGTACAACAAGTCTCTGGCGTCGCTTAGTCATGGCGACGGGAGCGCGTTGGATCGATTTTATCAGGCGAAAAACTATTTCGCTCAAAATCGATATGCAGAAGCCGAGGAAAAGTATCGCGCCGCTATTATTGCCGGGTACGACAAGGACATTTGCAATCTGGGAATTGCTGAAGTTCGCCGCTATATGAACGATCTGGAAGGGGCGCTTCAGATTTTGGATTCGCTTACCGGTCCGATTGAACACACCGCCGAGTATCTTTATCAGCGTGGGGCGACCGCTTCGAGAATGGGCGCTGAAAGCGAAGAAGTTATTACGTGGTACGAACGCGCTGTCGAGGCAAACGGAACTCATCCTGGCGCCTTGTTCGGTTTGGCGTTGGAAAATGACCGCCGCGGCAACGACGATGTGGCGCTTAAGCTGTACAAGCGAGCGGCTTTTCAATTCCCGTCTCACGTTGGCTCTTTGATCAACCTGGGGTTGATGTATGAAGATCGGGAAGAATACGAACAGGCGGCAAAATGCTATGAACGCGTTCTGGAAGCGTTTCCAGACAACGAACGCGCTCGTCTGTATTTGAAAGACACTCAGGCGACGGACGAAGGATTCTTCGACGAAGACGCCAGACGCAAGCGAGATCACGTTTCTCAGCTTTTGGCGACTCCGGTTTCCGACTTTGAACTTTCACAGCGTAGTCGCAGCACGCTTAAACGGATGGGAATTGTTACTCTCGGAGATCTTTGCCGATTCACGGAACAGGAACTTCTGGGAAGCAAAAACTTTGGCGAAACGTCGCTGATCGAAATTAAAGAAATTCTTCAGTCGAAGGGGCTCTCTCTCGGTCAGACTGCTGGCGAAGCGCCGTCTCGAGAACCGGCTCCGGTTGACGACGACATGTACACTCCGGATGAACAGCTGCTGATGAACAAGCCGCTGACGTTCCTTGACCTGTCCGTTCGCGCTCGCAAGTGCATGAACCGTCTGAACATTACAACGGTTGGCGAACTGATTCGCCGCACGGCAGACGAATTGCTCGACTGCAAAAACTTCGGCGTTACCAGTTTGAACGAAATTCGCGAAAAGCTGACTGAACACGGTTTGAGGTTGCGTGGAGAATAACGCTTTTTAACAGCTCAGACGTTGTTGACATATAATAACAGAGGGAACAGAGATTTATACAGTTTCTGTTCCCTTTTCCATGTTTTCCTGCCTTTTATTCCTTCAATCCTTTTTTTAATTATCATGAAAAAGTATCTTTTAGGATTGCTCATCCTTGCAGCAACATTCGTTGTTTCGCCTGTCAGGGCGGACGATGCAGTCAAAGCTGCGGATTCCTTTGACATTCGCGTTTTGACGTTTAACATTCGTCTTTCTTACGGAGAAATCGGTCAGCCGGAAGAATGGAAAAACCGTCGTCCGGGCGCCGTCGAGTTGATTAAACGCGGCGATTACGATTTCGTCGGGATTCAGGAAGCGATTCTGGCTCCCAATCGGGAAGAACTCAGCCAGGTTGACAATTTGAAAGCCGACCTGCCCGGCTACGGTATGATCTATCGCTCTCGCGACGTCAGCGAAGACCGGGGCGAAGGGACGCCGCTGCTGTACAACAAATCCCGCTGGATGTTGGACGAATCGGAATGCGGCGTTTTCTGGCTGTCGCCAACGCCTGACATTCCGGGTTCAAAATTTGAAGACGCAGCCTGTCCGCGCACCGTTTGCTGGGGACGCTTTATTCGTCTGGAAAACGGCAAGCCAACTGACAAGGCGGTTTATTTCTACAATACTCATTTAGATCATATCGGGCTTAAGGCGAGATTTGAAGGCGCAATGACTCTGGCGCAATTCATCGCGAAAAGAAAGCATAACGACCCGGTGTTCGTTACCGGCGACATGAACTGCCCCAAAGACAGTCCTGCGATGCGCTATTTAGCAGGAGCGAAAATTACTTCGACTGACCCGAACAAGAAAATCGAAATTCAGTCGCCTGTTCCGCTCATCGACGTTCATGCTGTTCTTCATCCCAATACGGACGAGCAGACGTATCACGCCTGGGGTAAGGGGAATTTCAATAAACGCATTGACTTCATTTGGGCGTCGCCGTGCCTCAAGCCGGTTTCGTCTCGTGTTATTACCGAGAAATTCAACGGGCTTTTCCTTTCAGACCATCACCCGGTCGAAGGGACGGTAAAGTATTAGTCTATAGATTAAACTCCTTTTATTTAGGAGTTAGGAATGAGGAGTGAGGAGTGAGGAGTTACGCAAGCGAAACTCCCTGCTCTTTCACTCCTTTTTTATACACGCTTTTATTCTCTTATTCAAACAGGCGCGAACCGACTCTGACCATGGTCGCGCCCTCAAGAATCGCCTCGCGGAAATCGTGACTCATGCCCATCGACAGTTCTGATAACGGCGTATTGAACGTTTCCTGGAGTTTGTCTCGCAGCTGACGGACGGCGGCAAACGTCTTGCGCGCTTCGTCCGGAGACGATCCCAGAGCGCCCATGGTCATTAACCCGCAAACGCGAATCCGGGACAGCGTCAAGGCGTATTCCATCACGCCAAAAAGGACGTCCGGATTAAGCCCGGTTTTGTTCTCTTCCTGCTCGTAGTTGACCTCCAGGAGAACGTCCTGATACGGTTTTTCAGGGAAATGTTTTTCCAGATTCTCGGAAATAGCGTCCAGAAGTCGAACGGAATCGACGGAATGAATAAGCGTCGTATACGGCAGAACGTCTCGGACTTTGTTGGTTTGCAGATGCCCGATCTGGTGCCATCTCACGGCGAGGTTGTCTTCCATCGCCGCTTTCGCCTTTGACGCCAGCAGCTGCGGACGGGACTCGCCCAATTCCTGCGCTCCCTGTTCAACGAGGGCTTTACAGACGGGGTATTCGACGTATTTGCTGACCGCGACCAAACGGACGTCGCTGGGCTGACGTCCTGCCTTGAGAGCGGACTGGGCGATTTCGTCTAAAACAGCTTGCAGGTTCTGCTTTAACTGTTCGGGAGTGGCGTGCGTATTCATGGTATTAAATAATGCTCAAAGGGGATTGCAATAAACTTTCTGATTTCAACTATATCATAGTATAACCCTAAAAAATAAAAATCATACCCGGGGGGGACTAAATTAGTAATTGACGCATTCGCGACGCTGGCTTGCTTTTGTAGGATAATATGGTATAATAAAGTGGAATGACTTTGTTGAGTCAGGATCGCGGCAGTCTCTGCCGCCCGACCCCGCAGCGGTTCTAGCGAAAGCGTAACTGCGCTCCCGTTGGTCGCTCCGTTACCGCCTTTCATTAATAATCAAAACCCTAAATTGAAATCATGAACGACGAGGATAATATTGAACAAGAAACCGACGATCAGAATATTCCCGAATCCGAAAAAACGTGCGAGGACTTTTTATCCATGGTTCCTGGCAGTGAATCGGCTCCGACAAGCTGCGAAACGTGCGGGAATCACGAGTGTTCTCATCGACATGTTTCTGAGGAATCCGCCCGTGCGGCAGAACAGCTTGGTTCGCCGGCGATGGTTGTCTGGTCGTTTATTATTTTTATTGTCCCGCTGATTGCTGGCATTGCGGGTTCTTATTGCTTCAACCGATTCTTCCCGCCCGCCGCAGAGTGGAAATCCCTCGTCGGATTTATCGCCGGCTTGGCTCTGGGCGTCTTTATCGCATGGCTGATCAGAATCGCATTTATGAAAGAAAACAACGATACTCTCAAACAGGACTGATTTTTCGTTAATCATTCTATTATCATTCTATTATGCTGTTTACATGTCAAAACAGTAAAGATAGGTAAACTTTAACGCCGTTTGAAAAGATCTTAAAATTCCTTCATCAAAACGTCCGACAAATATGGTAACGTGAATAGTTGAATCGGAATTCCGATTTGAACTTTATATTTTGTCGAAGACATATCGCCTGCGCTTTCGCGTTACATTCACGAGGAGTGTCGAAAGCAGGGGGCAATTACAGGAGACTTTAATATGCGACGTTTTTTTGTAGTGATTACATGTGCAGCGGCTCTGGCGTTTGGCAGCGTCGCACTGGCAAATAACCAGACGGTTGCGGATAACATCGAACAGGCTCTTGTTCAGAGCGCAGCTCTTGAAGAAGCGGATCAGATCCAGGTTAGCGTTAAAGACGGCGTTGTAACTCTTGAAGGCGTTGCCGCATCAAGCGAACAGCGAATTCGAATTGAAAACGTTGTCAAAAGAGTTCCGGGCGTCAGCTCAGTCAACAACCGCATGAACGTTGGCGAAATTCAGCAGGTTTCCGCTTCGATTTTGGAACGCGCTCCGCAGCAGGCTCCGTATTCCTCCGCTGTTGGTCAGCAGGGCGTGAGCATTCTTTCTGACGTTCCGGTTAACCAGGCTCAGCCGACTCCGGCTGCCGCTCCGGTAGCTGTCGACCAGAACGCTCCCGTTCAGTACGGAACCCCGCTTCCGATGACCAGCGCTCCGCAGTACTCCATGCCCGATCAGTACGGACAGCAGAACGCCGTTCGTTACGATCGTCCGTACCTGCCCAACTATGCCTGGCCGTCTTACGCCGCTTATCCGAACTACGCTCAGGTTTGTTATCCGAAACAGTACAGCGCCAACGCTTGGCCGTACATCGGACCGGTTTACCCGTATCCTCAAGTTCCGCTCGGATGGCGTGAAGTTACCCTCAAGTGGCACGATGGAACCTGGAGAATGGAATACAACGACGGTACCTACCATGGAACGACCAAGAGCATCTTCCGCCCGTTCTCGAAATATTGAAATACAAATGGAATTGGTCTGTAAATAGACTCCTGTAAAAGAGTCCCTGAGAAATCAGGGACTTTTTTGCGTTTAAAGGACTCAAAAGAGGGGGGTGAGTGGGGATGGAGACAAGGAGTTAGCGCTTTGCGTCGGGGAATGCGGCGGATTGACGCCGCCTTAACCAACGCCCTGCACATATCCAGCGACGAAGCCGAAAACCTTACTGGATCGCGGACGTCAGACCGCCGTATAAAAAAGAAAAAAACTTCGCCCTGCTCACACCCTCAGACGGAGCGGAACGTTGTCTGTCAAAAGAACGATAAAGATTTAGGGTTGCGGACTTACGTCCGCGATCCAGAATGGTTACTGGCTGCGAAAGATGATTTTCAGCGGGTCAAACATCGACACAGCCCCGACCAATCCCGATTTTTATCAGCGCTTAGGACAAAGCGACGGCAAGCCGTCGCACTCCAAATCTAACTCCTTTTCCGCAAATAGAGCAACCCGCAAACCCCGAGCGCCAGCAGCGCCCACGTCGACGGTTCCGGGACGGAGTTGGGGTTCATATACAGTCTGACGATGTGATTGTCAACGATGGAAAAATCAAAGTAATCTGGAACGATTTCCGACAACTTATCCAGCCAAACCGAATCAGCTTCTGTAAAGTCTTCGTCTGACGAGATGATAATATCGTACGTTGCGCCGGGGACAATTGCGGTTATATCCAATTCGAATACGGTTTCCGGGTCAATTACAAACGAACTGGCGGTGAGGGAATCCATGCCGCTTGCGTCCTGTTCAAAAAGAAGCGTAGCCAAAGCTTCTGTCTGGAATTCGCCATCTATGACGACCGTTCCAACGGAGTTGCCGGGCGAGAATGTTGCACCCTCTCCAACTAAAACGGCGCCTTTCATGTAACCTTTGACGTCAACGCGACCGGAGGAAACAACCAGGCTTTGAATGTCAACGTCGCCGTGGATTGATTTAGTCAATGCTTGGCAATTGGCGGAGGAAACAACCAGGCTTTGAATGTCAACGTCGCCCGCAGCTGCGCCGTAGATCTGCAAGACGCCGTCGCCGGTTTTGGTAATGGTATGATTTCCCGTAACGTCTCCCGTTTGCTTTAACGTGTAGCCGTCATTGACGTCGATTTCCACATCGTCCTCTAATGTAATAGCGCCGGTATGAACAGCATTGGTGGAACCGTCGCCGCGAGGAGCGTTAAAGAAGACGTCCAGCTTGTCTTTGGCGTTTGGCGCCCATTCCCGGTTCAAGTCCTGAATTCTGGAAACATCATAATAAAATTCCGCAGTCGCTTTGATTGACAAGTCGTCCATAAGGCTGCGTTTATAGCCGTCTGCGTTTGAATATGCTTCCAGTTGAATGAAGTTGGCGTTAAACCCCTTGCCTGTTTGGAAAGACGAAATTAATTCATCGTTTACATACAGGCTGACTTCAACAGGAGACTTTCCGTCAAAAGCAGGCACGTAATAGACTAATCGGACATCTGCCCAATCGTCCGTTAAAGTGAACGTTCCCGCGCCAAGATTGGCAATTTGTGCGTTATTGTTCGTGCCGTCAAAAATTTGAATTCCGCCATTTCTGCGGAACAGAATTCCCACGCCGTCCCCGGTGCTTACGTTGGCGGAGGTTTGTTTGCCTTCAGTCAATCCAAACAGTATTGCCGCCCAGTTGGTAGAGCTAGCGTCCTCATCGTATTGAGGCGCGACGCGGAAGCTGATGTCATACATTCTTCCGCCTTCCTCTGCTACAGTCATGGCTCCGACGTTGGCGAAGTTATAGTCAGGCGAAGCGTGACTTTTATCAAAGCCATCTTTTTGGGTTGCAAAAAACAGCGAGCCTTTGCACGTACCAGTACCGCCTTGCGGAAATGTATCCCCGTTTCCGACCTGGATTTGGTCATTGCTTGCAACGCTAACCTTATAAGCCATAGGACCCAGCAAACCGCCGAAACGATCGTCTGCATCGCCATCTCCCATGCCGATTAATGAACCTTTTCTATTGTTTGTAACGTTGAAATTGTCGCTGAAGAACGTCGTCAGTTCATACGCCTGAAGCTGAACGTTGTCGATTAACAAAGAATTGTCGCCGCTGGTATGATTTCCAATGGCGATAGCTTGAGTTTCCGCATTCGGAGCGAAAACTGCGCCGTATGTAGTAAATTTTCCACTCGGAACAACCTTAGAGGAAATATACGCCTTTTCAGATGCCTGATCTTCTCCAATGTATAATGAGAAACTTGGTTTATTGGTTCCTCTTGTTCCTAATTCCATCGAAACTCGATAAACTGTGTCTTTGTCTTCGGGATTAAAACCGTAAACGTTTTGATACATACGCGAATCGGTTTTGTTGCTTTGAAGCCAAGCAAGCTGGTTGCCGTCTGGAATAGTTTGATTTCCCAGAAAATGCTGACATGTGCCGCCTTTCCATGCCAAACCGGAACGCTCCTCCGTATTGGTCATGTTTGTAAACTGCCAGCCGGAAATAACGCCAGAGTTGGATTCATCTATATAGTTATGTTGAGTATTGTGGTCAATGAGTTTGAATGTATCGGCTTCAAAGCTGCCGTTATAAATCGTAGGCGTTGCAGCTTGACGCGCAACGCTCGTTTCAATGAGCATGACGCCGTAATTGTGCCACGGCTGGTTACTGGTGGCTCCTGATAAAAGATTGATTGTTGCCGTATTGCTTTGAGCGGTAAAAGTAAAATCAACGGCATACGCGCCAGCGTAGGTTTCACCGGAGAACGGCTGGTCTTCGCTGACCATTTGAGTAGTAACCTGGTTTCCGTTGAAGGTAAACGTATCGCCGACTCCGTCCGCGTTCAGGTCGATGGAAAAAGTATGCTGTCGATTCGGGTTGTTTGTTCCCCATGAGCGGGTCAAAATGCGAGCTGTGTAGGTTTTGCCCTCTTCCAGATTGCCAAACGTCAACGTTGCATAAGTATTGGCATACTGTCCGCCTGTAACAAACATCATGCTGCCCAGCAGTTTATTCAACTCAGCCGATTGAGTTCCGCTGTAAGTATTGCCGCCGTGAGACGTTGTACCTTGAGTCCCGTGTGAAGTGAACGATTGCTGAGGCGTATTATAGCCGTAATGAACTACGTTGTCTTCGCCATCGGTATAAGTATAAACCGCATAGTAGTTTGTCCCGCCCTGGTTGACGAACGTAACGCCGCCGATGGGATCGGTAACCTGTTGGTCTCCGTAATTGATGGCGTACTTGACGCTGGAATAGTTGGGGACGTTGGTCAGCTGAGCTTCAACGTCTTCTGCTGTATCGCCGGTCAGTTTTGTAAGCGACATAACAATGTCCGCCTGAGAGACAGCGCTCCACAGCGCCGCGGCGACGAAGAATGCCGCAAAAACTGACAATTTAACGAATGTTAATTTGCGGGGGGGGGGCAGAATAGAGAGAACACTCAGGTTCGTCATGTTTGACTCCATGTCTTTGAAATAATTGTAAACTTGACGCTGTGCGTCAAAAAGGGTTGTTGGTATATATAAATTCCTATACTATATAATATAATATGAATTTTGAGAATTGTCAAGCATTTTTTGAAAATTTTTAGAAAAAAGATAAAAAAAGAATAGATGGAAAAGAGGGAAATATGG
>JAFSMW010000213.1 GCA_017447745.1 Thermoguttaceae bacterium | reverse complement strand
CGGATTGAGCGTTCCCGGTCGGACTTCATACGTAAACTCCCAGACGGCGTACTGAGTTGCGAGTTGCGAGTTGCGAGTTGCGAGTTCAGTTGCGAGAATTTGATACTGTTCGTCCTTTTCTTCAAGCTTGAAACCCTTCCCGGTAATGCGCCCGTTTTCCATCGGATAGGCGGCAAAGGCGATATGGTTTGCCGACGGCGTCAGCGTGAACGACTCGCCGGGGGCAACCGTCTTGACCTGTTTCCCTCTCAGCGGTCGAGCGTTCACCTCCGGATCGTTATAGATAATCTTATTGAACAGGTTCGGAAGACCGGGGCAGTCGAGCGTGTACGTGCTCAAACCGATGCCCATGTTGTACTTTGCCGCGACCTTGGAGGCGTAAGAGTAGAAGTCCCACCATTCTGGAGAAAAAATGGGCGGATCGTTGTTGTACGAACCCCTGCCCCGATCGTTGCGAATGTAATTGACCTGAACTCCCGCCACGCCCTTTTTATGAAGCTGATCCAGCTGCCATTCCAAGCGCGCCTTGTCGAGCCGGTCGCCCGACCACCACCAGAACGGGACTTCGCCGTACCCGGCAGGCGGGGTTTGGAAGTTCTCCCGCAGGTTTTGCGGCGCCCTGTCGGGATACGCAATCGCGTTTGCCGGCGCCGGCGGCAGTTTGGACGGGTCGGACAGATCCAGCGGGGATTCAAAAGCGAACCCCGTCGCCAAAGTCGCCAACACAATCGCCTGACATAATAAAATCGACACAATGCCTGATTTAGTCGCAGTCATAATCGTTCGTTAAGTATTGAGGAAGGAAAACACAGATAAACGCTCAGATCCGGGCTTGATTCTGTCCGAAAGAAGCGTTTAACAACATTCTACTAACTAAAATTATACCCAGATTAAATTTAAAAGCAAGTGTTTGAGAAAAATCATTTTGCAAGAGAAATTTTTTGGAGTGCGACGGCTTGCCGTCGCTTTTTAACCAGAAACGTAATTAACCAAGAAAAACATAATTCGTGCCAACAACGCTTTGAACAATAATCGATAATAAAAAAGAATTATTATTCGAACGTTACTGGCACGAGTTACTTTAAACGTACTTCTCAACTTTTTTCATATGAAAGCGACGGCAAGCCGTCGCACTCCATAAAATTAATCTTCAGTCGTGAACTTGTAAATTGTGGTGGAATTGTACTTTTCGCCGGGGCGAAGCGTGGTTGACGGGAAGTCCGGATGGTTGGGGGAGTCCGGATAATGCTGGGTTTCCAGGCAGACGGCGGCGCGGCGGTTAACCGGTTTGCCGTTGACAATGTTCGTTCCGTCGAGAGCGACGCCCGCGTAGAACTGAACGCCGGGTTCGGTCGTCAAAACGGTCATGACGCGTCCGGAAATCGGGTCTTTCAGAACGGCGGCTTCTTCCGGCTGCTTGGTAATGCCCTTGTCGAGAACCCAGTTGTGATCGTATCCGCCGGTGAACTTGAACTGTTCACAGTCAGCGTCGTGATCTTCGCCGATTTCCTTGAATTCGCGGAAGTCAAACGGGGTGTCTTCTACCGGTTCAATGCCAGTCGGGATGAGGTTTTTATCAACCGGATTGTACTTCTCAGCATTAATCTTGAGCTGCAACGTTGCGTTGAGGTTGTCCTTGGACAGGTCGCCGGCGCTGAGGTTGAAGTAGGAGTGGTTAGTCAGGTTGCAAACGGTCGGTTTGTCGGTAAAGGCAACGTAGTTGCAAACCAGTTCGTTATTGTTTGTAAGCGTATAGGTAACGCAGCCACGCAGCGTTCCCGGGAATCCCTGTTCGCCGTCTTTGCTTTCAAAGAAGAATTTAACGCTTGGACCAAACGGGGTAACAGTCGGAACGGCGAAATAGACTTTCTTGTCGAAGCCGACTTTTCCGCCGTGAAGGGTAACGTTGTGGGAAACTTCGTTGATTTCCGTATTGAATTCTTTGTCGTCAATGGTGAACTTGCCGTTGGCGATTCGGTTGCCGTATCGACCGATAAAGGCTCCGAAATACGGGGTTTTGTCGTCGTACTTTTCAATCGATTCGTAACCAACGACAACGTTTTCAAACTTTCCGTCTCTGTCGGGAGCAGTCAGAGAAACGATCGTCGCGCCGCGGTTGGTAACGGTCATTGTCATGCCGTTGGCGTTGGTGAGCGTGTAGAGAATAACTTCCTGACCGTCAGCGGTCTTTCCCCAGGATTTGGCGGAAACGGAACCGAATTCAACAGCGGACGCCAGCGAGGACAGTCCAACAACGGCGATCAAAGCCGCAATCAAAGTAAATTTTTTCATAGTTGCATGTTGGACGCTTTCGCGTCCGAAAAAAGGAAAAAGGAGTATAAATTATTGTACAGTAATTGAATCAATTGAAACGCCGTCCATGCGGTTGCAGAAGCAGCCCATTACGCGGGGGTCAATATTATACGTGAAATTTCGAACAGAGCCGTCGCACATAACGCCCTGGCAAAACGCAGCATGGGGAGAGCCGAAAAACTGGGGCGTACCGCCCGAAAAGAACATTTTTTCATCTCGCGTCGGCATACGATAGGCGCCGTTCTCGCGCGTAATGCTGGCGCTCTCAACGATTGGAGCCAGGTTACTGTCCTTGTTAAAAACGTCTGGACGTCTGGTTTGCCCTTGGAAAGCCGGTCCCCAACGAACGTTATCCCAGTCGAAGCCAACGTACGCAGGGTTGTTGTCGCAGCCGTTTTTCCCATCCTGATAATCGTTAACCGGAAGGTATTTCTCAGCAACGCAAAGAGTGTTGCTCAATCCGTCTTTAACGTCTTCTTTAGAGAACTGCGACGCAAAATACGAGATCCCGGAATTGCTATATGAGCTGTAACCGCTGCAATTTCCTCTGTCCAGAGCGTTCCAGTTAAGTTTGTAATTAGTATTATAAGCGTTATCCACTGTGCCAATGCAGGTAGGAAGGCTGTATCCGGTTGTACAGTTAGAAAAATTCCCGGCGTTGACGGCGTAATCCGATCTGGCGTGAACGCTTTGATACTCTGCATTAACAACCGCCTGGTTGTCTCGGTTCGGATACGCTTTATTGGCGCGGCGAGACGGGCAGTTCATCCACTTTGTCGGCGTTCTGACCAATACGCCTACTGCCTTTTTGCGGTTTTCATCCGTATAGGACGATCCAATGTTCATACCGCTCTCCCACAAACTCTGATAGTCTGTATATGGGAGAATATTGTACATCCATCCGCCGGGCTGACGGCGGCTGTGCCCCATATTTGGATCCCCTGCCCAGCCGTAACCCCAGCCGCAGGCAGGCCAGGATCCATGACGTTCTTGATGTGTATTGAACCCCAAACCAATTTGCTTGAGGTTGTTTTTACACTCCGTTTGACGAGCGAATTCTTGAGCTGATTGCACGGCTGGAACAAGCAAACCAATCAAAATTGCAATGATGGCAATTACGACCAGCAACTCCACCAGTGTAAATCCGCTTCGATTCTGTTTTACTAACGCGATCTTCATTATTATTACTCTGGTATAAAAGGAACTTACTTAAAAATGTCTAAAGTATTCAGGAAAACTCGAAATGCGTAATACCTGACTTGATATTTATTATACCAGCTTTCGAAATATTATTGAATACGTTTAGAACGGTTTTTCGATAAAAAAACGTCTTTTTTTTTAAAAAAAGCGGGCGTTTATTGAATCGTAATGGAATCTATCGACACGCCGTCCATGCGGTTGCAATAACAGCCCATCACGCGCGGATCAGTTTTATATTCAAACTTTCTCACTGAACCGTCGCACATAACCCCCTGAAAATACGAAGAATGCGCCGAACCGAAAAACTGCGGACAGTTGCCGGGCGAACTCTCGAAAAACTTCTTTTCATCTCGAGTCGGCATACGATACGCCGTATTTGTTGGGGTAACGCTGGCGCTGATTACTATTGGCGCTAAATTGCTATCCAGTTTGATATTGTCTGGACGAGGGCGTTTGGAAGAGTCCTTTAATTCAAACGCCGGTCCCCATCGAGTTGTATCCCAATCGTAACCCTGATACGCCGGACCGTTGTCGCAGCCGTTTTGTCCATTGGCGTACTGATTAATCGGCAGATACTTTTCTCCAATGCACAGCGTATTGCTCAGCCCGTCCTTGACGTCGGCTTGTGAATACTGCGACGCAACGTAGGAAATGCCGGAATTTCGGTCGTTGCCCATATCGCCGCAGTTTTTATCAAGATCATTCCAGTTGGCTTTTTGATTTGAATAAATGGCTGAAGGAGAGCCGGCACACGACGGCAAGTTGACCGTCATTTGAGGGTTTACGTAATTTCCCCCGTTGACGGCGTAGTCCGCTCGAGCGTGAACGGTTTGCTTTGACGCATTGTATGTAGTCTGATTCGCATAATTCGGATACGCCTTGTTCGCGCGGCGAGACGGACAGTTCATAAACGTGGTTGGCGTGCGATTCAATTCGCCAATGTAGTTCATACGATTGGGATCCGTATAACTGGTTCCAACGTTCAAACCGAGTTCCCACAAATGCTGATAATCGGTGTACGGCAGAATATTGTACATCCATCCGCCCGGCTGACGGCGGCTGTGCCCCATGTTTGGATCGCCCATCCAGCCATATCCCCACCCGCTGGCGGGCCAAACCGTATGGGCTTGATGATGCTGATGAAAACCCAATCCCATCTGTTTGAGGTTGTTTTTACATTGCATCTGACGCGCAAATTCCTGAGCGGTCTGGACGGCGGGAACAAGCAAACCAATCAATATTGCTATAATCGCAATTACGACCAATAATTCCACAAGCGTAAAACCTTTGCGCTGACAACTCGACTGGGCAGACCTGACATGAAGGATCATTGCTATCAATCCACAATTATACATTCGTTAATCTGTTACAAGATTTTTGTTCATCCAATCCAATAAACAATTCCTGAATCTTTCTGTATTATACCCCATGTTCAGACAGATTTAAATACCTTCAGCAATCGAAAAAGATTAAAAAACGATTATTATTTAAAAAACGCAAGCCGCAAAACAGAAAACTCTCTGCTTCGCGGCTTGGGTTAGTCAGTCAGACGGCAGGCGCGAGGGGTTCACGCCTGTCGACAGCTGTTGAATTTTAGTCTTCAACGCGCGGGACTTTCTGAAGCTGATCGTAGTAGTTGTAACGGTTGGCAATGCCTTCCGCCGCTTCTCTCATAAATTCTTCAGAAGCTTCCGGCTTGGATCGCGCCAAGACGGCGAATCGGTTCTGCTTCATGGCGAAGTCTCTGTATTCGCCTTCCGGAGCCTTGCTGTCCAAGTGGAACGCTTCCTTACCGTCGCGAGGATCGAAGTGGTACAGCGGCCAGTAACCGCACTTGACGGCTTCTTTCTGAAGGTTGAGGCCTTCGAGCATGTTGATGCCGTGGTTGATGCAGTGGCTGTAGCAAATGATCAAAGACGGGCCATCGTAAGCTTCGGCAGCGCGAATCATCTTGATGGCGTGATTCGGGTTGGCGCCGATTGAAATCTGGGCGACGAAGACGTTTCCGTAGGTGGAAATCATCATGCCGAGGTCTTTCTTGCCAGACTTCTTGCCAGCGGCGGCGAACTTCGCAACAGCTCCGATCGGGGTGGACTTGGACGCCTGTCCTCCAGTGTTGGAGTAAACTTCCGTATCGAGAACCATGATGTTGACGTCTTTGCCGGAGGCGAGAACGTGATCCAATCCGCCGTAGCCGATGTCGTAAGCCCAACCATCGCCGCCGAAGCACCAGACGGAACGACGAATCAGGTTGTCGGCAACGTTGAGCAGAGCGCGAGCGCAATCGCAGTCAACGCCAGCGAGCTTGGCTTTCAGTTCGGCAACCAGCTTGCGCTGTTTGGCGATTTCTTCTTCGGTTCTCTGCGGGTTGGCGAGCATTTCGTTGACGAAATCTTCTCCGAGTTTGTCAGCCGCGCCCTTGAGCAGGAATTCAGCGTATTCTTTCTGCTGATCGCAGGCGGAACGAATTCCCAAACCGAATTCGGCGTTGTCTTCAAACAGAGAGTTCGACCAGGCAGGACCTTGTCCGTCAGCGTTTTTGGCGTACGGAGTGGTCGGCAGGTTGCCGCCGTAAATGGACGAGCAGCCAGTCGCGTTTCCAACCAGCAAACGATCGCCAAAGAACTGCGTGACCAGTTTGATGTACTGGGTTTCACCGCAGCCGGCGCAGCAGCCGGAGAATTCAAACAGCGGACGAAGCAGCTGAGATCCCTTGACGG
>JAFSMW010000212.1 GCA_017447745.1 Thermoguttaceae bacterium | reverse complement strand
CAATAAAGGACAAACGCCATTGTTTAACGCTGCTGATGACGGTAATTTGGAGCTGGTTCAATGGCTGGTCAAACAGAGCGCCGATCTGTTCGTAAAAGACAAAGATGGAGAAACGGTTTTATTTGCAGCCGTCAGGAGCTGCTTTCTGGAACTGGTTCAATGGCTTATTGAACAGGGACTTGACGTCAACGCAAAAAACGACGACGGGGAGACAGTTTTGTTTTGCGCCACTTTATACAAAGATGTCGATATGCTTCAGCGTCTTGTTGAACTGGGCGCAAACGTTAACGAAAGGGACGATAAGGGACAAACGGTTTTGCATACCGCCTTATACTGGAACTCAAATCTGGAATTGATCCAATGGCTCGTTAAACAGGGTTTAGACGTTAATGCAAAAGATTACGATGGAACAACCGTCCTGTTTCATGCTGTCGAAAACAACGATTTGGATACAGTTCAGTGGTTGGTTGAACAGGGCGCAGACGTCAACGCAAAAGACCGTAGAGATGAAACTCTTTTGCATGTCGCCGCAGGACAGGGTAATTTGAAAATGGTTCAATGGCTCGTCGAACGCGGATTGGACGTCAATGCAAGAGGCGGGCTTTTTGATATAACGGTCTTGCATGAAGCCGCCCAAAACGGGAATGTGGAACTGGTCCAATGGTTGATTGAGCATGGCGCGGATGTCAACGAAAAAGACAAGTTCGACAATTCGCTATTGCATTCAGCCGCTCAAAGCGAAAAGCTGGAACTGATTCAGTGGCTCGTTGAACAGGGGATTGGCGTCAATTCCAAAGACGACATCAATACGGTCTTGCATGACGCCGCCGAAAACGGCGATCTGGAACTGGTTCAATGGCTCATCGAACAGGGCGCAGACGTCAATTCAACAGACAATTTGGGAAACTCCGTCTTGTTAAGCGCTGTCGCAAGCGGCAATCGGACGCTCATTGAGTGGCTCATTTCACAAGGTCTGGATATAAAAGCAAAGAACGACTCGCAAGAGACTGCCTTGCATGTGGCGACAATAAGAGAATTTCTTCACTTGATTCAATGGCTCATTGAACAGGGCTTGGACGTCAACGAACAAGACGAGAACGGAAAAACCGTCTTGCATATCGCTTCTGACAGCATTATTGGCAAAAACCTGTATTTGGTTCAATGGCTGGTTGAACATGGCGCGGATGTTAATATCAAAGACAATGAAGGAAGAACCGCCATGCATGAAGCCGCCCGATGCGGAAACCTGAAATTGGTACAATGGTTTGTCGAACAGGGCGCAGACGTTAATAGTACAGACGACAAAGGCAGAACAGTCTTGTTTGACGCTGCGGAAAGCGGAAATCTGGAGTTGGTTGAGTGGTTTGTCGAACAGGGTTTGGACGTCCACGAAACAGACCATGATATTTATTCCGTCATTCTTTCAGCTATTCAAAGCGGGAATCTGCAACTGGTGCAATGGATTGTTGCACAGGGAATTGGTCTTAACGAAATTGATGATAACGGTTGTACTGCCTTGCATTACGCCGTCCGCACCTGTAATTTAGAACTGGTTCAATGGATTGCCGAGCAAGGGTTAGACGTCCACGCGACAGACGACGATGGCGATACTGTCTTGCATTACGCCGTCAGAGGTGGAAATCTAAAGCTGGTTCAATGGCTTGTTGAACAGGGACTGGACGTCAACGCAAAAGACAACGAAGGAAAGACGCCTTTCGATTGCGCGGAAGAAACCGAGAAGAAGAATATAGCTCAGTGGCTCAAAGAACGCGGCGCAAAAGAGTAAAGACGATAAGCGGATTGGGAGCGTCGCCTCGCAATTGAGTTGCGAGTTGCGAGAAACGCAAGCGACCAACGGGAGCGGCGTCTCGCCGCTCAGTGGCTTACGCACACCGGCTCGCCTAACAATTGCTAATTGCTAATTGCTCATTTCTTCAACTCCTCACTCCTCATTCCTAACTCCTAACTAATTCCGCCCCCCCCTCGTATTTTCTCCTATTGGAATTATAATGGGAGATATGAGTTGTTGTTCTAAATACAGTTTTGACGTTTTGATCGTTGGCGGCGGACATGCTGGTATAGAAGCCGCCTGCGCCGCCGCTCGAATTGGCGCGAAAACAGCGCTGCTGACCGGGAACCTCGATACAATCGGGATGATGAGCTGCAACCCGGCGATCGGGGGCGTCGGAAAAGGGCAGATCGTTCGCGAAGTGGACGCTCTGGGAGGCGTCATGGGACGGCTTATCGACCAGACCGGGATTCAGTTCAGAATGCTCAACCGGAGCAAAGGGCCCGCTATGCAGGGGCCGCGCGCTCAGGCAGACAAAGCCCTCTATCGGAACGAAGCCAAGTATTTCTGCGAACAGCAGCCCAACCTGTCGCTTCGTCAGGAACAGGTTGTCGGGCTGATAACTCAAACGGAAAACGGGAAACGGGTCGTTCGCGGCATTACAACTCAAACCGGGTCTGAATACTACGCACCCGCAGTTGTTCTGTGTTCCGGGACGTTTCTGCAGGGCGTTTTGCATTACGGACCGACTCAAATTCCCGGCGGACGCTGCGCGGAAGCCCCGTCTGTTGGACTGAGCCAATCTTTAATAGAAAACGGGATCGAACTCAAACGGTTCAAGACGGGAACGCCCGCCAGAATCAACGCCCGGTCGGTCGATTACTCTAAACTGATTGAACACGCCGGCGACCCTGTCCCCGAGCCGTTTTCGTTCATGACAACGTCCATCGACGTCGAGCAGATTCCCTGCTGGATGGCTCATACGAACCCGACGGTTCATAAAATCATTACGGACAACCTCGACAAAGCCCCGATGTACACCGGGCAGATTACGTCTACCGGACCGCGGTACTGCCCGTCAATTGAAACGAAAGTCGTCCGGTTTGCCGACAAAGACGCTCATCAGATTTTTCTCGAACCGGAAGGACGCCGCACGAACGAGATGTACGTCAACGGTCTTTCGACCAGTTTGCCGCCGTACCTTCAGGACGCCATGATTCACGCCATTGTCGGGCTGGAAGAGGCGGAAATTATTCGTTACGCCTACGCGATTGAATACGACTACGCCCCGTCGCTGGGTCAGATTCGCTTGACGCTGGAAACGACGGCGGTTGACGGTCTGTACCTGGCGGGACAGCTCAACGGCACGACTGGCTACGAGGAGGCGGCGGCGCAAGGGCTGGTTGCCGGGGCGAACGCCGCGCTGAAAGTCGCCGGCCGGGAACCGCTCAAACTGACGCGGGAACAGGCGTACATCGGCGTTATGATAGACGACCTGGTAACTCGCGGCGCGGACGAGCCGTATCGAATGTTCACATCCCGGGCGGAATGTCGGCTTCGACTTCGGGGCGACAACGCCGACCGACGCTTGACGCCTGTCGCGCGCTCCTGCGGACTGATCGACGACGACCGCTGGCAGGCGTTTGAAGAGAAAACCGCCTGTCTGGAATCGACAATGCAGTTCCTGCAATCGACTCGTTACGAGGGCATGTCCGTCTGGGAACATCTCCGCCGACCGGGCACAACGTGGGAATCGCTGACGGAAAAATACGAGCAGCTTCGACCCGTCCCGTACCGCGTTGTAGAGCAGATACTCAACGACGCCAAGTATTCCGGCTACTTAAAACAGGAAGACGAGTTCAACGCCCGACAGGGCAGAATCGGCCGCCGCCGCATTCCCGCCGACATCGACTACTTTGCGATAAAACATCTCCGCATGGAAGCGAAAGAGGCGTTGAGCAAGATTCGCCCGGAAACGATCGAACAGGCGTCGCGAATCGGAGCCATCACCCCCGCCGACATCGCGGTTTTGACGATATACTTAGGCGGCAATCGTTAGCTCCTCACTCCTCACTCCTAATTCCTAACTCACATAACCTCCGAATTCATCATATCCTATGACTTCAAACGAGCTTCCCTATCGACCGACGCTGGCAGAGCGGATTCCCGGTCCGTTTCTTATTTTTCGGGCGTTTTTACTGGCGTTCTCGCCGTCGATTCTGGCGCTGTCCGCCGCGGCGACGCTGATATGCTGCGGTCTGGGGTTGTGGTCGCCGGCGGTTCATTACACCGGGGCGAAGCCGATGTCGACCGTTACGGCGAAGTCCACCCTTCTGGACTCCCTGCAGCCGATTAACGAAGTTACGTCGTCCAAGGATTTATGGAGCGCCTGCGTTCTGCATTTCACCCCGTACTTTCACGCAGACGGCGCGATGTTCTACTGGCAGATAGCCGGGTCGTTTCTCCTGTGGTCGTTTGTCAGCCTGGCGATCGCTCGAATTGCCGCCGTCAAGCTGACGGTGGGAGACGGGACGTCTATTAAACGCGCGGTGGGCTGGGCGCTGAACAAGTACCCGTCCTGGCTGGGCGCGCTGATTATCGCAGCAGCCGCCGGATATTTCTTTTGGGGCGTTGCCTGGGTTGGAATGAGAATACCGTATCTCAACCAGTGGCTGTTCCCCGTCTGGTACGTCTGCCTCGGACTGGGCGTTGTCGTTGGGCTGGGCGTTTACATCGGGATACATTTCCTCGCGCCGGCTCTGGTAACGGAAAACTGCGACTGCTTTGACGCCGTTAGCCGCTCGTTCGCCTACGCGACGCAAAAGCCGATTCATTTAATCGGATACATCCTGTTCACGTTGTTCGTCGGGAATTTCGGGATTATCCTGCTGACGATACTGCTGTCGTGCTTTAATCAAATGACGTATTATTGGATTATTGCCGCCGGGATGGAAATCACGTCGTATATTGAATACGTCATGCACTTCGTCTGGCTGACGCAAATGTACGTCCTCAATGCGTTCTGGTTTACGTCGTCAACGGCGATTTACCTCCTGCTTCGGTTCCGCGTCGATAAAGTCGAACTGGACGAAGTCTGGCTTCCGACTCCCTACGGGCTGCCGCGGCACAAACTGCAGTAAACGCGATATAACCAATTGATGGTTAAATAGTTACGTTTTTATATATCAACTTGATTTACACCTTTTGACTTCCACTTAGATTTGCAACGATGAGAATACACCTTGGATTTAATTACACCTTTTTTCTGGAAAGCAGGCGTTAAAGTTTTGCTATTTTCTCCGTTTTGATTAATATAGAAATATCCAGAAAAAGCGCGGGGTTTGCCGTTGACACGCCCTGAAAAAAACGTTACTATCCCCCCATCATGAGTAACCCGATATATTCCCGAAATGACGAACGCGAAACGCCGGAACGGATGTCGTTTGATTTCCTGTTCGACGGTTCTGAAAACGGTTTGCCGTGCGCGACCGCTCCGACGTCCGCGTCTGAAATAAAGCTTAAAACGTCCTACGGCGTGTCCGTTTTTACGCCGATGGACTATTTGTGTTCATACGCTTACCCGCTGTTGGTCTGGCTTCATTCTCAAGAGGGTTCTGAGGACGATTTGCTCAAAATTGCGCCCAAAATCAGCTTGAAAAACTATCTCTGCGTCGCTCCGCAGGGCTTTGCCAAAAAGAACGGCTGCGCCTGGCCGCTGCTGTGCTTGTCGGATATTGAAAGCCGGGTTCTGGAATCGGTCGAACGAGTTCGGAACCAGTTCAACGTCAACTCGCGTCGAATCTTCCTGGCTGGCATGGACGCCGGCGGAACCGCAGCGATGGCTCTGGCGTTGGCTCGTCCGGACGTCTTTGCCGGCGCAGCGGCGTTCAATGCGCCTGCTCCGCGGTCGCCGATGATGTTCCGTCAGTTCAAACTCCAAAAGAAACAGTCCTACTTCGTCGGATTCCCGGAAGATTCCCAGCTGTATTCTCCCGTTGCGCTCAAAGAGGATATCGACGCCTTTACCAACGCCGGACTCAATATTCAGTTCAAAGAATACAAGGGACAGACGTTTGAAGAGCAGATTTATCCCGATATCAACCGCTGGATCATGCGGAGCATAAGTTCTGCTGTGTTTTAATGCGGCATTAGTTTTTAGTGGTTAGTGGATAGTGGTTAGTACGCAAGCGTACATCTAACTTACAACTTACCACTAACCACTTACCACTTCTCACTAACAAGACATGTTTAGACTAAATACCTTTCTGCTACTCGCCGCTCTGTCCGCGACCGTTTGGGCGCAGGACGACGACGGCTATCTGCTTCGTTACAAGTTCGAGAAAGACTCTCAGATTCGATGGAACGTCGTACATCGCACTCACAACGAGACGACGATGAAAGAAACGACAATTGTAACAGACACCTACAGCGAATCGGAAAAGGTCTGGACGGTCAAACAGGTCAAGCCGGACGGGGGCGCGGTAATCGAGAACTCCGTCGCCTGGATGAACCTCTGGCAGAACGTTACCGGGCAGAACCGGGTCAACTACGACAGCCGCACGGACAAGACGCCCTCTCATTGCTACGCAAACATGCCGAAAATGCTCAACGTTCCCTTGGCGGATATTGCTCTCGACGCCCGCGGAAACGTGGTCGAACGAAAGGACTTTTTCCCTCAGACGGAATTGCAGCTGCTCAACCCGGTTCAGCTTCTCGTCCCGTTCCCGGAACACAAGGTTTTGCCGGGCGACGTCTGGAAGATTAATAAAATCGTTTACGTTCCCAAGCCGGGCGGGACGGTTTTCAAAGTTCAAACGGTTCAGAAATACATGCTGGAATCCGTTGAAGACGACCTGGCGACAATTACGTATTACACTCAGGTTTTAACGCCCATTCACGACCCGAAGACGCTGGCTCAGCTGGTTCAATGCCGCGCCAGAGGGAAAATGGTATTCAATATTAAAACCGGGAAATCCGAAGAGCACGTCTTGACGCTTGACCATACCGTTCCGCATTTCAGCGGGGACGCGTCGATTGTCAAGCACAAAAACCGTTCGACTGAAACGCTTTTGCCGTAATCCCCATTCCGTTACATGGACAGCGTCTTTTATACCGCCGTTTTGATTATGCTCCGAGTCAGCGGGGTTATCGCCGCTGTTCCCGGAGGGCGTCGGGCGCCGTGGACGCTGCGAATCGGTTTGGCTATCGCGCTGGCGTTGATTCTCGTACCCGGTCAGATGACTAACGCTGCGGCGGTTCCGCAAACGTGGCTGACGATTCTGCTTGCCGCTCTTGGAGAGTTCCTGCTGGGATTTTCTCTGGGATTGGGCGTGGCGATTGTCTTTTCCGCTCTGACGCTGGCGGGGAAGCTGATTTCTTACGTCTCCGGACTGGGCGCCAACGAAATCTTTGACCCCTTGACCGGGGAAGCCAACAGCCCGATTGGAAAATTCCTTTTTCTGCTCGGCGCCGCCGCGTTTTTGGCTGTCAACGGACATCACAGAGTAATCGAAGCCCTCATGCATACGTACGCAACGTTCCCGCCGGGAGAAGTTACCTTGCAGTCGCTGTCTGAAAGCTACGTTTTGCTTACGACGCTGACGGCGGAATCGTTCTCCTTTGGATTGCAAATCTCGATGGGCGTTATTACCGCTCTGCTGCTGGTTCTGATAGGCTTTGCCGTTATCTCGCGCGTCGCGCCGATGATCAACCTCATGTCCGTCGGCTGGTCTGTCAATATTCTTTTGACAATTGGCGTTGTACTGGTTTCGCTGGGAACGATTATCACCGTATTCGGCGAGTTTGCGATTAATCGCTTAGGCGTATAAAAAAACGAACTGCTTTAACGAAATCGTTAAAACAGTTCGTTGTCGTTTATCTCGATTATTTTCGTTTATCGATTGTTCTTTTTACGAATCAGGAACAAGCCCATCGCGCCGAGAATCAGCAGAGCCCAGGTCGACGGTTCTGGAACGGCGTTGGGGTCAAGGCGTCCGGAAATGAGCAGGGTGGTTGGGTCTGTTAGCGAAACGCTTAAGTCTGTAAAGTAGTAGGACTGCAGCGTGGCGGAAACGGCGTCGACTATTTCCGCGGCGTTGTCGGCGGTAATCACCGATGAGAAAAGGTCGTTGCCAACCAGAGGGCTTTCGCCGTCCATGGTAATCAGCAAAATCGAGCCTTCGTCAAAATAGGCGTTTCCGTTGACAATCAGCTGGTCTGTAATGACGGCGCCGCTGTCGTCTTTTCCAACTTCAAGCAGGAATGTTGCGCCGCTTTTCAGAGTGAAATCGCCGTCGTTTATGGTCAGCGTTCCGACGGAATTGCCCGGCGAGAACAGCGCGCCGTTTTTCACGATTAAGTCGCCTGTATACAATCCCTTGAACATCAACGAACCGCCTTCGACGTTTAATGCATTCGCATTAATCGGATTGGCGTCTGTTCCGTTAAGATACAGCGTTCCGTCTCCGGTTTTGAGAAGCGTTCCAGACCCGGTAACTGTATTGTTAAACCATTTTTCGTTGTCGACGGCAAATTCCAGCGTCGCGCCTTCGCTGACGGCGGCGGTTGCAGTTCCCAAAGAGCCTTCGCCAGAAAGTCTAAGAACGCCCTCTCTTATGCTCGCAGTTCCGTTAAACGTATTAGCGGCTGTAAATTCCAGAGTTCCTTTTCCATCTTTGTAGAACGTCCTGGCGCTTTCGTTGTGAGGATTGGTTATGATTGCGGAAATAATCAGGTCGGACAGCGTATCAAGCTCGGTTGCCGATTCGCTGGTAACGTCTTCAATATACAAACTGGTTGTATGACCGAAACTGTACGTAGCCTTTTCTTTGGTTAAATCGGATGAGAATTCAACCGGGTCAGCCGCCGCGTCTGTACGAAGAACGGAGACTTTGTTGGATAACTTGTAGCCCAGCCAGGTCGCGTTGCCGTTAGAGGCGTACATCTGAGCGCCGTTTTTGAAAATCGTGTTTGCCAGGTTGTTGTAAACCGTTCCGGAGTTGGACAGCTTTCCGCCGTCAACGATAATCTGAACCAGCGAGTTGGTGCTGGAGTTGGCGATAACGTCCTGTTGGGCGAGAACGAGTTCCGCGCCCTTGTTGACGGTTACGGTTCTTCCTGACTGCAGTTTGCCCAAAGCAGAGGTCTTGTTGGAATTGCTCCAGCTGCCGGTAACAACGACCTTTCCGCCGTTAATAACGAGGTTGCCGGTATAGCTGCTGCCGCCGTTGCTAAACGTTTGAGTTCCTTCGCCGTCAGAGTTGATAATTACCTCAATGTTGCCTTCAATAGTTCCAGCGTACATCAGATTTTGAGACTTAATGTCAAGCGTCAGCGTAGATTTAGCATCTGTTGTATTATAAATCCTGCCCTTTTTATTGTTCGCGCCGTCGTCCATAACTCCCTTGAATATCTGGCTGAACCCGTTCATGTCGATGTATCCGTAGTTGTACAGCGTGCCGGCGTTGGCGCCGAGGGGCTGTTCAGCCGCCAGACGCGTTTGACCTCTGGACGACGTACTTGCCCAACCGGTCTGGAAGGGACCGGTAAACGCATCGTTATCAGAGTGGGTTTTCAGAATCAGCCAGCCGGAATCGGAAACCTGCTTCAGTTTGGCAGAGCCTGTTACATTGCCGGTAATTGTAATGCTTTTACTCCAACCGGTTTTAAATCCGGATTCGCCCAGAACGTCTAAATCGTTTGTTATGGTGATGTTATTGTCGTTATTTTGGATAAGACCGCCTGCATAGAGGCTGATCTTCTTGTCGCCGATAAAATTGACGCAGTCAGTTGTTGAGTCAGTCTTGGATTTGCCAACGCGGATGTTGCTATAAAGCGACAACGCCCCTTTAAACTGGCTTGCGTCTCCGGTAAAGACAACATAGCCAGAGTCAGACGGAACAGTAATATTTCCACTGCCTTTTAACGCGCCTTTTAACGTTACATAATCACTCCAGCCGGATTGTATATAAGAATCCGAGATTACATTGATCGGGGCGTCGACCGAAACCGTTCTGCCGTCGGTCGCGTTACGCAGAATTCCGCCGTTGAGCGTGATGTCGTTAGGATAGCTGAAATTGGTTGTAATTCGCAGCTGACCGCCCGTGTTGATCTTGATATCGCCGGTTCCAGTCCAGTCCCCTTGAACGGTTAAAAGACCAGATTTTATCGTAAGATTTCCATCGACGCGAACTGCGCCGCCGCCTGTTTTAATTGAGGAATCTGTATCAACGACAATCTCATTTCCAGCCGTTCCCAAAACGAGCGTTCCTTCGTTCGCCTGAACGGCAACTCTTGTCATGTCGCCGTTGAGAACCTGCGTTGACGCGCCGGTTTTGGTAATCGTCGAAGCGATGTTGCACAGCATCGTGCCGTTGTACGTAAAGGTTTGATCTGAAGTTGTGCCTGCGCCAATCGTCAAGCCCTTGGAGTTGCTGGCGGTCGCGGTGATCTGAGCGCCTTCTTCTCCGGTCAGACCGCCGACTTGCATCTTGACGCCGTCCCAGAAGTTGATTGCGCCGTCGGCTTTGATAACCAATTCCGCGTAGTTGTCAGACCAGTTCTGCTTTTGCCAGCCGCCGTTGTAAAACGTTCCTTCTTCAATAATCATCTTCGCGCTGGAAGAAAGAGCAAATGTAACAGGCTGATTGTTGGCAGACGCGCAGTGAAGCTCGCCGGTTCCGGATTTAATCCAGGTTCCGTCTCCGGTAAACGTAACGTTTTTTCCAGCAGAGGCAATCGCCGTAACCGCAGAGCGTTCCGCTGTGGTCATGTCGAATTCGACCGTACCGCCGGATTTGACGTTAATCGTCAAATCGGATTCTGTATTGTGAGGAACGTCGTTGTCGAAATACAACGATGTTCCGCTTTCGACGTTGACCGTTCCGTTAATCCCGCCGGCGCCGGCGAGTTTATACGTTCCCTGAGCTATGTTGGTTGTTCCAGTAAAGCGGTTGGCAGCAGTCTGAACCAGCGTTCCCTCTCCGGTTTTGGTAAACTCGCCGCTGCCGGCAAAGGAGCCGGTGAATTGGGCTTCGTTGGCAACGTTGATATTGACGTTGGAATTGGATTCGATTTTTCCGATGAGTTCCTTGCCCGAAAGGTTGACTGTCATTGTTCCCGAGCCGGCATTGAGCAGCGTTCCGCCGTCGATTGTAACGTGAGTTGTAGCTGAGGGCGTGAAGTTGATTTCGGCGTCCGTCAGCCCCAAAACGCCGCCGCCCAAAACGACGATTTTATTGACGCTGTCCAAATCGGCGGAATTGGCGTTGAGCGTTGTCGCGTTGGTATTGCCGCCAACGTAGATTCCCAGCGGCGTGGTGGACGCGTCTGTCAGAGCGTACGTTCCGCCGTTGTTGAGCCAGGTTGTGCTTGTCGCCAGAGAACCCGCCATGTCGTTTACAATATACGTATGAGCGGCAGAAAGCTGTCCGGTATAGTACGCCGTTTCGTTGTCGGACAAGGCTCGATTGAAAACCATCGTGCCTGTATCGCCTGTCAGAACGGTCGTTCCCGACGCTCCGGCGGAGATGTTTATCCCGCTGACGCGATCGTACGTATCAGAGGACTTCCACCAGTTGGTCATGCCGTTGTAACGGGAAGACGCAATGTTGATAATATCCAGATGATCCATCGCGTTGTTGTAAATGGAGACGTTGTCCAAGGTTCCGTTAAGGCGTTCGTTATCCAGAATCGTTTTGCCGACGCAGAAGTTCTGGTTGGATTCCGCGCGGGCGTTGGTAGTTGAAGAGCCGATCAGCTGACCGTTGAGGTACAGATAATGCGCCTTTCCAATGCCGATGGAAACGACGTGGTTCTCAATGCCGCCGCTGACAACGGGATAGCCGTCGACTGCTAGGTCGTTTCCCCACCAGTAGCTGTCCAACCCTTTGTTGGTGTCGGTTGTTCGGAACGCGTTGCACTTTGTATTGGAGTTGGTTCCCCAGCTGACAATCCCAACTTTAGCCAGGTTCGACGTGGTCAGAAACGCGGAAAGCGTGTAATCCGAGGTTCCCGTTGGGAGAGTAAAATTGGTTACGCCGCCGTTGGCGCCAGTCGCAGCGAGATAGCCGTTGGTCGCGGTCAGCTTGCCGTTGGCAATCGTTGCTTCAACAGAGGTCAGCGTTTCTCCGGAAACTGTATCTGTCGTTCCATCGTTGAAGTTCCAGAATGCGAGGACGTCCGCTTTTGCCTGCGGAGCGCAAAACGCCAACGCCGCCGTCAGCAGCGCGGCAATCGAAAAACTGACAAAGGAAATTCGTTTAACAGTCATTGATCTTCCTTTCAAAAAGAAAGTAAATGTATTGAATATACTTCAAATGTTCTAACAATTTACATGTACTTAATAATAGTACATGCCATATTTATACTGTATAGATTATAATCTATAATTTTGTTTAGTCAATGAACAAGAAAGATTTTTAGGAGAAAAAGCAGGAAAACTCATATAAAGAGTCTGAACTGGTAAAATAGTAAAGACTGTGTCTGTTATTAGATTGAGCTAGCTGTCAAAACTTATCTTTACTTGAAATAGACTTCTTATAGACTATAGGGGTATGTTAAAGGCTTTTTGAAGCGGTCAAACGTTTCCTTTGAGAATCGTTTTCAAAACTCTCTCCCCTCCCCCCTTGTAAAAAAGGAAAAAATGATTATAATTCTGCCTAAGTTAAGTATATTATATTTAGACGGAGTTATTTTCCGTCAGAAACCTATTATACGAAAAGGATAAAACCATGTCAAAACCTGGAAGAATCGCTAAAAAGGCCAATCACGGCAAACGACCTGCCAACGCCAGAGCCAAGCGCGCCAAGCGCCGT
Source organism: Thermoguttaceae bacterium (assembly GCA_017447745.1). Taxonomy (GTDB): domain Bacteria; phylum Planctomycetota; class Planctomycetia; order Pirellulales; family Thermoguttaceae; genus RUG11551. The sequence goes on along the minus strand of JAFSMW010000212.1, from coordinate 3,313 downwards.
CTGGTTAAAACCTGATTTATCGCCTGCTTGTCTTGTCTGGCAAGTCGCTATGAACCATTAACGTTAAGTGGTAAGTGGTTAGTTGATAAAGTGTATGTTGGGTAATCGCTTTGCGCTCCAATTACTTATAACTAACTTCTTACCACTTTATTATTGATTGCTGTTCTTTGTTTGTCTTATACCAGCTCTGAACATTATGATTGCAAAAGAACCATTCATCGATTTATCAACGCTTGACTTTAATAACGTCATTGCTGACCAAGAAGAGATTAACAAGTATAACGAACAGCGTTTTGAAATGCAGCAGCTGGACGGCATTCTTTATCAAAATGAAGAAACCGGCGTTGCTGTTGGTTTCAAAGACATTACCAACGACGAATTCTGGATTCGCGGGCACGTGCCGGGTTCTCCGCTTATGCCAGGCGTTTTGATGTGCGAAAGCGCTGCACAGCTGTGTTCCTACTTCGCCCAAAAGCTGGGCATGACGGACGAAAATCATATTGTCGGCTTTGCCGGAATTGACGAAGTCCGATTTCGCGGCGTCGTCGTCCCGGGCGACAAACTGATCATCATGGTAAAGCGCGTTAAAATGAACCGGTTGCTGCTTTCCTGCGATTTCCAGTGCTTTGTCAACAATCAGCTGGTTTGTCACGGTAACGTCAAAGGCGCGCCGTTGGAAAAGAATCTTATCGGAAAAAGATAAATCCAGAACAACAAATATCTGTTACAGAAAAACGTCGATTGTTTGTTCAACACTCGACGTTTTTTCTTTTACGATACGATATTCCAGATTAGAATCCGAATCATGTCTCGAACGGATTTCATGGACTCGAACACAGACGCTGGTTCGAATCCGCAATGCGTCTTGCAATGCTCGCAGCGAGCGTCTTTTCCGGGCCCTAAGGCGTCCCAGTCGGTTTGATCGAGCATTTCCTGATAGGTGTCGTAATGCTTGTCTGTAAGCAGATAGCAGGGACCTTTCCAGCCGATAGGGTTTCGAGTCGGATTTGCCCAAGCGGCGCAGTTCATGTCGCGGCGACCGGTTAAGAAGTCCATGAAAATGGGCGAGGCGAACAGGGGCGTTCCCTTGAGCTGCTTTTCCAGTTCCCGAAACCGCTGTTCGATCATCGAGCGGGTAAGAAAGAGTTCTTCTTTTTGCTCTTCGCTAAAAGCGTCGTAGGAGAACGCAGGCGAGAGCAGGGCAACGTTGACCTTAAGCGTTTTAAGCAGTTTGAACAGTTCGACAATGTCTTCGTTGGGCGTTTCCTTGTAAAGCGTTGTGTTGGTGCAGACGAAAAATCCGGCTTTCTTTGCGGCTTTGATGCCCTCAATTGCCGTCTTGAACGCGCCGGGCTTGCAGCAGCCGGCGTCGTGGTCTTTTTCCAACCCGTCCAGATGAACGTTGATAAAAAAGCGCGGGTGCGGCTTGAACTCCGGCAGTTTCTTTTCCAGAATCTGAGCGTTTGTACACAGATAGACGTGCTTTCCCTTTTCGAGAGTTTTTTCGACCAGCTCGACAATATCGGGATAGATCAGCGGTTCGCCGCCGCAGATGCTAATTACCGGCGCGCCGCATTCGTCCATTGACGCCAGACATTCGTCAACTGACAGCGTCTTGCTCATGCAGTCTTTGAATTCCCGAACTCGACCGCAGCCGGCGCAATGCAGATTGCACGCGAAAAGCGGTTCCAGCATCAGAACCAGCGGGAATCGTTTAACCCCCTGACGCTGGCGCGACATGAGGTATCGGGACATCGAGGTTGTCAAAGACAGGGGAAATCGCATGAGTATTTTATTTGGGGTTAGATGAATTCAAAAATTCTATAGCGCGTTTGACGCACGGGTCGTACTGCGCCGGGTCGCCAAAGGGAGGGTCGTCTCCGGGAACGGACAGGTCGATTGTCATGGATCTCAACGTTCGCCATTTACGCAGTTTTGCTTTGTCCGTTTTTGACAGCTCAACTTCATAACCTTCGTCCGGCGAAACGCCCCACTGATCGGTCGGTTTGGCGTCCGGGAAACGGTGAATGTTTTTCCCGCTTGGGCTGACGTATCCCGCAACGGTAAACTTGACGGCGCCCTCTCCCTGCGGAAGAGAAAACATGTCTTGAACGGCTCCCTTTCCGAAAGAACGAGAGCCGATAACTTTTACGTTCATAACGGAACCGTCTGGCGCGGCTTTTCCGGAACTGTCCTGTAAGCAGGAGGATACAATTTCGCTGGCGGACGCCGTCTGACCGTCAATGAGAATGGCAACAGGAAACGAACGAAATTTGTCGCCGTTTTCCGCTCGGATTTCTCGAACGGTCGTTCGGCTGTGAATGCTGACAATCAAGTCGTTTTCCGGAACGAACAGGTTGCAAAGATCAACTGCCGAATTGAGCGTTCCGCCGGGATTGTCTCGTAAATCGAGAATCAGTCCCCGCATGCCCTTTTTGAGCAGAAATGGAACCAGAACAGCTATCTCTTTTGCCGTTTTGAACCCGAATCCGGTAATTCGAATGTACGCAATGCCGTTGGAGTTGGGAAGAAAATATTCCCACTGTCCGTCCTTTCGACGTCTGTCGCCCACTGCGGTAGCCGTTGCAACGATGCTGCGAGTAACGTCAATGGCAATTGGCTTGTCAGAGCCGTCTCGGGAAACGGTCAGATGGACGACTTCTCCAGGATGACCGCGCAGTTGTTTAACCGCGTCCGATACGGTTTTTCCCTGTGTCGACTGACCGTCGATGGCGGTTATGCGGTCTCCGGGCGTAAGCCCAGCCTTGTGCGCTGCCGCTCCATAAATCAAAGCTGTAACGATTAGAGCCTTTGTTTTGGGATGAAGCGCCAGTTCAGCCCCGATTCCGGCAAAGCGCTGATCGAGCGTTTCGCTCATTTTATCAAACGCTTCCGGAGGCAGGTACGCGCTGTACGGATCTAAAGAACGAAGCATGCCGTTCGCCGACCGCTGAAACAACTCCGTTTTAGTTACGGGTAACTCGTCGCCGGGATAATAATACTGATTTTCGACCAGATTCAATATATACGTCAGTAAAAGCCCCTGTCTGTCCGCTCGCACATAGCACGTAAAGCAGATTATCGACAGGACAATCAACAGAATCAGGTTTCGTTTTGGCATAAGATATATTATTCCACAAAAAACATATTCTGCAAGGGGGCGGAGCAATTCGGAAGGGAGCGTTCAAAATTGGGGGGCATGGAAAGGGAATATGTCTTGAAACCTTTTCGAAACCTTCTGATTACTCTGTTCTTATCCCCACGTCTTTAGACGTGGGAAATAAAAACAATTCAAAAATCGTAGCCCCCAGAT
>JAFSMW010000211.1 GCA_017447745.1 Thermoguttaceae bacterium | reverse complement strand
GCTTCCGATTCGCAGACTAGGGAAATATGCTTTATGCTTAGTTCAACAAGCCAAAACACGTAAGAAACTTTTTGATTATTATCAAAATTTTTCTTATTCACCTACTTGACTTCATTACAGAAACTCCGTTACCGCCTTTCAATCCTTTGCGTCCTTTGCGGCTAAAAATTTTTGCAGCTGGAAACGTCTTTTTCAGTCGAAAGCGTTCAAGAACGGCGCTCAGTCTTTTTTCTTTTTCTTTCTCGTTTCCGCCTTGACGTCCTTCTCTAGCTTTTTAATGCTTTCCAGATAGGCTTCTTCAACGGGAGAAAGCGTTTTTTGTTGAAACTTTCGGTATTCTTGATGAGCTTTTTCGATTGCGTCGTCGTGAGAGACGGTTCCTGACCCTGTCAGCAAGGCGCGTCCGCCTGAACTCAAGATTGAATCCAGTTGATGAATGTAATCCGCCATGTACATCGGTCGATGTTCGATGGCGTTGATTTCCGCCAAGTCAAAGTAACCAGAAACAAGGTTGTTAAGTATGCGAAGTTCGTCTTCGTTGAGATAGTTCTTGGCTATTTCCACGTCTTTCATGACGGGAAACGCTCCCGCAAAGTGTGTCAGCCCCATAAAATCCTGTTCTGCGTCAGCGCGTTCAAAGATGACCTCGGCTGCCGTATGTCCATGGGCGGCGTAATGCAATTTGTTCTGTACAATTTTGAAAAATTGGATAGATTCCGGACTTTTTGGATCGTAGTCGACGCTGGTTGCATAGAGATCTAAAACCTGCCGATACATGACCTTTTCCGAAGACCGAATGTCTCGGATTCGGTCGAGCAGTTCCTTCCAGTAGTCTCCGCCGCCGCGTCCTTTGAGACGCTCGTCGTCAAGCACAAACCCTTTTCGGATATACTCTTTCAGAATGCGACTCGCCCAAATGCGGAACTGTACGCCTCGCTGAGACTTGACGCGATATCCAACGGAAATGATAACGTCAAGGTTATAATATTCAATATTCCGGGTAACCTGACGATCGCCCTCTGTTTGAACTGTTGCAAAATTTGCAACAGTTGACGCTTCCGAAAGTTCCCCTTCTGCAAATATGTTTTTGATATGTCGAGAGAGCGTGGATTTATCCCGCCCAAACAGTTCTGACATCTGATCCAGAGAAAGCCAGACCGTATCGTCCCGCATCTTAACATTGATCTTTGTCAGACCGTCTGGGGTCTGATAAATAATAACTTCGCCTCGTTCGTCCATGTTTATGATCTCCTCGGAATTCCCTGCATATAAACCGCAAGGGCGAGAAACATTAGTTCCTCGCCCCTTTTGTATTCTCTTTTCAGACGACTTTCCATGGCGGGAGTTCCGGCAGGAAGGTTTCGAATTCCGTCAGAAGGGCTTGCTGGTATTCGCCGGCGAAGGTTCCGTTGAAGAACTTGTCGGCGCCCTCTTCAAAGAATCGTTTCCAGGACGCTTCTTCCGCTCCGGGGTTGATCGGGTAGAAGAGCGTGTTGTTGGCTTTCGCGGCTTTGTAGTCGCCCGGCGCGTCGCCGATCATCAAGGACTTGTTCGGCGCGTACTGGTTGGCGTTGACGAGCATCTCCTTTTTCGTCCCGTATTCCTGACCGCAAATAACGACGGTGTACTTGGCGATGTCGTGTTCCGCCCATTCGCGTTCCAGAGCCTCGTTGGGCGTAGCGGAAACGACCATGATGTCGCCCTGCGCGCTGAGCTTTTCCAGCGATTCCCGAACGAACGGGAACGGCGGAACGCCATGGACGATTTTCGTAACGGCGTCGTTCACCGCCAGCGACCATTCCAGCGCCCGTTTCAGACCCGGGTCGTTGGTGCGGCGGACTTCTTCCATCAAAGCGGCGTTGCCGAGCTTGTTTTCCCGCTCCATCCAGTCGAGCAGGCTTTGCGGCAGTTCAATATGAATCCCGCGGGCGATGACTTCCGGACGGCGGTTAAGCCAGACGACAGAGTCTCGCAGAGCCGGGAACCGATTGCAGCCGCGCGTTTTTGAGTACAGGTTGACGAACTCGTTCGCCTCGCGAGCGTATTTGCTCACGCCCTGCATTCCCCAGTAGCTGATCGTATTGGGAATAAAACATTCTTTATGCTTCAGCTCCATCGTATCGAACGCGCAGCCGTCAGAGTCAATGCCGATAAAAAATTCGTGTTTGGGAGTGATTTGAATCATAATTGATTTTGGAAGTAAAAAGTGGGGATGTTAGTTAGGAGTTAGGAGGGAGGAGTGAGGAGCGGACGCAAGCGACTTATAAATTCTTCATTGCTTGCTCTCGGGAAAGCGTAACTACGCTCACGTTGTTCGCTCCGTTACCGCCTTTCATAATATCACATTCTCACGCGGACGCTTTCTCTGTGTCCGGTGAGTCCTTCTTTTGTTGCGAGGGATTCAACCAGCGGGGCGAGTTGACGCATGCCGTCGCGGTTGAAATGGATTACGCTGCCGGGTCGGACGAAGTCGTTGGCGGACAAGCCGGAGGCGAATCGGGCTGTGCCGCTGGTCGGCAGAACGTGCGACGGACCGGCGCAGTAGTCGCCCAGCGCAACCGGCGTGTACGTCCCGAGGAAAATCGCTCCGGCGTTGTGCAGTTTGGGCAGAAGCTCTTCGGCGTTGTCAATCGCAACGTGAAGGTGTTCCGGGGCGATAGCGTCGCTGATTTGGCAGGCGTCGTCCGGGTCTTGAGCCAGAATGAGCGCGCCGAAATCTTCCAGGCATTGCCGCGCCAAGTCGCCCCGGCTGAGCTGTCCGAGCATGACGTCCAACTCGCCGATAACAGCGTCTAAAGTGGGCTTGTGCCATCCGATGAGGATGCTGGCGCCGGGCGCGTGTTCCGCCTGCGCGATGAGGTCGGCGGCAATGTACTTAGGGTTGGTGGAATCGTCTACAATAACGACGACTTCGCTCGGTCCGGCGATGGAGTCAATAGCGACGTCGCCGAAGACAAACCGTTTTGCCAGGGCGACAAACAGGTTGCCCGGCCCCACGATTTTATCGACTTTCGGCAGTCCTTCAACGCCGTACGCCAGAGCGGCAACCGCCTGAGCGCCGCCGACTCGGTAGACTTCTTTAATTCCCAACTCGCAGCAAACCGCCAGCATGTCGCGGTTGTACGACCCGTTTGGCGTGGGCGGGGCGACTACGGCGATTTCCTTGACCCCGGCGCACTGGGCGGGAATGGCTGTCATGAGGACGCTGGACGGGTACGCCGCCGCGCCGCCGGGTACGCAGACCCCAACTCGATTGAGCGGCAAGTACCGTTCCATGAGGTATCCGTTGGGTTGTTCGACGCGGACGTCTTTGTGCAGAATCGCCGTCTGGAATTCGACGATGTTCTGACGAATTTTACGGACGGCGTCCAGAAACTCCGGTTCGACGCTATCGCGCGCCTTGTCGAGTTCTTCCTGTGGGACGCGAAGTTCTTCCGGCGTCATGCGTTTGCCGTCGATTCGTTCCGAGTATTCCAGAACGGCGTCCAGACCCCGGGCGTCAACGTCGCGGCAAATCTTCTCGACAACCTGCTGAGGCGTGAGCGCCTCGCCGAAAATCTCGATCGTCCGCTGACGTCCCGCTTCCGAAACGACGTCCCCGCGGGGGGAGAGCGTCTTGCGAAGCTGAGTCATAAACTCCGCCGCCTGACCGTCCTGGCTGCTGATGTATTTGATGTTCATTTTAATCCCTGATTTCTGCGGGTTAATAATATATGGTGAAACCGTTTAGTTTCAATTAGCCGTTATTGTACCTCTTATGGAAAAATTGTCAACTAGCAGGGCGGGCGGGGGCTCGTTGGTTATGAGCGGGTCAGCTCGCACACGGATTTAGGCGAGCCGGGGTGCGTAAGCCCCCGGGAAAATACCGAGTTTCGCGGATTTTTAAATGGAAGGCGGTAATGGAGCGTCCAACGGACGCGGAATTACGCATTCGCCGTTAGGCGAACCGAAACGTTGAGAAGCGTGCATACCAAAACGACGAAGCCGGAAATCTCCTCTGGATGTAGCCCGTCCTCGGGCTACAACTTGACGGCTTGCCGTCAAGAAAAAAGATTTTCTTAGGCGGATTTTATCCGCGATCCAGAATGGTTTTCGGCTGCGGCGGAGGTAGTTAGCAGGACGAAGAGGCTTTGGCGGACAGGATGTCCGCGAACCAGCGGGGCAGGGCGTTATTGGTTGTACGCCCACGGGTTTACACCCGTGGCTCGCCTAATCGTTTCAGCGCCTTTTTCTCTCGCCCTCTGCTAGAGGACAAGAGAAAAAGAGTGTTTGACGATATTTATTTAATTTTCTGGCTCATCCGGTAACTGCGTACCTGAGCAATAAAAGGTATTGAAAAAGCATGGGATTCTCTCTATAATATAAAAAAAAACAACAAGTCCATATAGAAAGGAACCCCATGACTAGAAAT
>JAFSMW010000210.1 GCA_017447745.1 Thermoguttaceae bacterium | reverse complement strand
TTGAAGATCACAATGGCGGTTCCTCCGCAGGGTTAAACTATTTCTTTAACGACCTGTTGTCGATTGGGTATCACGGCTGGCAGTGGACGGACGATTACGCTCAGCGATTTGAAGAGGTGATGGGATACGACTTCTTTTCCATCGCCGCCGGTCTGTTTACGAACATTGGAGACATAACGCCCAAAGCCAAAATGGACGCGATGGAAGTTCAGGTTTATCTGAGCGAAGAACGGTATTTCAAGCCCATTTTTATGTGGCATTACACTCGCGGGCTGACTTATGGCTGTGACAACAACGGGCGAGGATACGATCCGACGCAGTATCACGACTATTTCCGCGTCATTCGATGGTATACGGCTCCGGGACACGACACGCCGGGCGGCAGCGCCGACTTTATCAAAGACAAGGTCTCCGCATCCATTTGCGCTTTGTATCAGCGTCCTCGCGTTTGGCTGGAAGGCTATCATTCTCTCGGCTGGGGCGCCAATCCCGACGGGTTGATGTACGCGACCAACGAGAACTTCGTTTTCGGCGCGACGCTGCTCAATCTGCATGGACTGTATTATTCCACCCGGGGCGGTTACTGGGAATACGCTCCGCCGTGTTACCATTTCCGTATGCCATACTGGGCGCACATGAACGTCTTTTTGAAATATTACGAGCGTCTGTCGTATCTGCTCAGCCAGGGGACGTGGCAGGCGGAAATTGCGATTATCTATCCCGTCGCGCCGTACGCTGCCGGGCTGTCGGACAACCAAAAAGAAGCGACGACAACGGCGTTCGATTTGGCAAAACGAATCTACTCGACCAACCGCGACGTCGCCTTTATTGACGAGCAGTCGATTCTTCGCGCGGCGATTGTTCCTGCTAAAGACGGGTGCGAAGCCGCACGGGCGAGTGGAGGAGGTTATGCCTCCGAAACAGCCGGTTTTGGCGCTACCCACTTCCAATCAGGAACCGACCTTGTCGGCGAGCCGGCGAAACTGTCCGTTTCCAAGATGAATTTTGCCGCAGTCGTGGTTCCGTCCATGCAAGCTCTGCATTGGGACGTTTTAACCAAACTGCGAGAATTCCAGCTTGCCGGCGGGACGGTTTACATCTACGGGAAGAAGCCCGTCGTTTCGGATCGCGCCGGGGCGAACGACCCCGTTCTGGACAAACTGGTCAACGACATTATTCAGACGTCACAGGAACGCGTCGCGAATTATGAAGGCAGTAGGCAAGAGGCAGTAGGCAGTAGTAGTGAAGATGATACAAAGCGACCAACGGGAGCGGGTATTGGCAACCGCACGGTAGTGCGAACTGGGAGCGGCGCCTCGCCGCCTGAGGCGCCCCCGCGAGTTTATCCCGGCGGATTTACCGGGTACTGGGCGTGGTCAAAAGAATTCGTCCGGAAGATTCAGGCGGTGGGAACGCTCAAGGGGCTTTCCGACGAGCCGGCTGAATATCAGGTCAAGTTTTTGGCGGACAACCACGGCGACCTGTACGTCAACGGTAAGCTGATTTGCTCTAACGCCAATTACGACGTCGGCTGGTCTGGACCGCTGACGCTCAAAAACGGCGACAGCGTCAAAATCTTCGCCAAAGACGACGAAGGCGGCAACCAGATGGCGGGCTTTTTCTTCGCCGTTTCCGACGGAAAAAAGACGTTGTTTACAACGCTCGATTTGGGATACAAGCTCTCTGATGACGACGACGTCAAACCGCTTGACCCGACAAACGTTCACGACCTGCATCGGTTCGGCAGAAGAAACGTGCGGTTTCCTATTCAGAACTCGAAAAAGGCGGCGGAGGACAAACGGATTTTTGTCATGCCGCAGGACGTCAAAGCGCTCGCGTCGATTAAATATCTGCACCGCAAAGCCGGAAAGTACGACGTCTATATGGTAATGGGCGCTGAGAAGAATTCCATCGTATCGTTCCGCTGCGTCGGACGTCCGGAAATCTGGGATCCGATGACCGGCAAGACCTCGCCCGCAACTGTTACAGAAATCAAAGACGGGTATACGTCCATTCGGATTCCCGTCGCCAGTAACGAAGCGGTTCTGTTTGTCTTTGACTCAACGCAGCAGGCGCAAGTCTCCGCGCCGTTTAAACCGATAGAGTATGACGCTGTTCCGATCGATGGGGCGTGGTCGTTCAAACTCCTGCCGACCTTGGACAACCTGTGGGGGGATTTCCGTCTTCCTGTAACAGCCGACAACCGCGTTATCGGGGCGGAAGCGCGTCGGTTTGAATATCGTCCTGTGGGAACGGAGGACTGGAAATCGTGCTCCTACGGCTACGGACAGAAGTTCTGGATCAAGTCTGTTCCGATGTCTGCCGCGCCGACGTCCAATCCGGTGGAATCGCTGGCGGCTCTGGATTCGTCGTGGAAGCCGTACGAGTTCTCCTGGCGGTGGGGCGTTCCCGGCAACCTCGGACATCAGGGCAACCACGGCTTGAAAGAGAACTTCTCCGACGGCTTTATTGCGTTGGGAACGACGAAAAAAGGGACTCCCGGTCACCATCATTATATTTACGTAAATGAGAATCCGCCCAAGCGGTACTATCTGACGACGTCTGTTTGCGGGACGGGGACTGTTACAATCCAAAAGGGCGGAAACCTGCCGGACGCTGTATTCCTGGACGACAAGCCCATTCCTCCTGACGCAAAAACGATTGAGCTTTCCGGCAAACCACAGATTCTGACGCTCTCGTATTCGACGGCAGGGCGGGGATTCTGGTTCCTGGAAAAGGGTGCGAAGCCGCACGGGCGAGTGGACGAGGTTATGCCTCCGAAACAGCCGGTTTTGGCGCTACCTGCGTCCAATCAGGAACCGACCTTGTCGGGCGTTTGCGAACCGCGTCAGGCGCAGCCCGAATGGGACGACTTTACTAGAGAGCAGAAGGAAAAAGCGTTCCCGAACTCGATGAGCTGGTACGTTCTCGATAAAGTCGATTTCTGCGTCGCTCAGCCGACGACAACGGAATATCGCTTTGCCGCGCCCGCCGGCTTGGACGGCTTGACGCTCACGCTGGCGGACGCTGTTACATCGACGCCGAAAGTTTTCGTTGACGGCAAGGAATACCCGGTAACGTCAACGGAGCCGGTTGAACTCAAAACGCGCCGCTGGGTCTGCTCCGGCATCGGGGCGGTGAAACCGTCGACGGTCGTCGTGATTCTGCCGGACTGTCCGGTACAGGGCGGCGACGCGTTTGCGGAACCGGTAGTCTTCTCAACCAAACCAGGCGAAATCGACGCTCTGGTTGACTGGAGTGAGGACGGAACGGGCTTGCAGTACTATTCCGGCGGCGCCGTCTACGGAAAGACGATTACTGTTACAAAAGAGCAGGCGCAAAAGAAAGCTGTCCTCTCGCTGGGCGACCTCTGCGCGACGGCGGAAGTCCGAATCAACGGGAAGTCCGTCGGCGTCCTGGTCTGCCAGCCGTGGGAACTTGACGTTACCGGCTTTTTAACCGAAGGCGAAAACCGGATCGAAATTGAGGTTTACAGTACGCTAGCGAACCATTACCGAAGCATTCCGACCAACTATCACGGTCCCACGTACAAGTCCGGCTTAATCGGTCCGGTCGAACTGCGGTTTGAAAAGTAAATTGCGAGGGTTCGCTTGCGTCGGGGAATGAGGCGGCTTGACGCTGGCGGCGAGGCGCCGCTCCCAATCCGCGCTGCCGCGCGATTCGTATTACCACCGCTCCCGTTGGTCGCTTGACTTGCGCAGATACTGCGACGCAGTCGAAAAACATCCCGGGTCGCGGACGAAGTCCGCCGAAGAAATTTTAGCCGTAAAGGACGCAAAGAACGCATAGTTTTTAAAACTTCACGAACTTTGCGAACTTCGCGTGAGGTTTTCCGGACGCTAACGCAACCCGGCTCGCCTAATCGTTTCAGTTCCTTTCCCTCCTGCCCTCCTTGATGGAGGACAGAAGGGAAAGGTTATTTGACGATGTTCTTTTTAACGCGTTCTTTGATCCGTGGGTTAAAACCCACGGCTAGAAATATTGAACCGCTACGCGGTTCTGGTTGAACGCTTCGCGTCTGTTTTGGTTCGCCGTTATGTTCGCTTCGCTCACACCTACGGGTTTACACCCGTGGCTCGCCTAAGCGGCGCCTCGCCGCTACTTGTTGACTCGTTCGAACCGGTACAGCGGGCAGCCCTCGCATTGCGGCTTGGACTTGTGACAGAACTGTTTCGCTGTTTCGATAATATAGGCGTGAAGCATCGCCATCGTTGGGGCGTGCGGTTCGAGCTGTTCCATGAAACTGTTCCAAAGAGCGTCGTATTGGGCGCGGGACGACTTGTTTTTAGGCTTGACATCAGCGTCCCAGCCGTGGCGAAGAACGATTCTTTTTGTGTACGCGTCGACGACAAACGAGGGCAACGCGCCGGCGTAAAGGAGAATGGAGTCCGCCGATTCCGGTCCGATGCCGTTAATCGCCAGCAATTCTTCCCGCAGCTGTTCCAGCGGAGCTTTGAACATGTTGTCGAGCGTTTTGTACTTCTTCAAAATGAACTGCATAAGATTTTGAAGACGAATCGTTTTGAGATGGTAATATCCCGACGGGCGAACCAGCTGCTCGACAACTTCCGGATCGGCGGTTGCCAGCTTTTTAATTGTGAACAGCTTCGCCTGTTTGAGGTTGTCAATCGCTTTTTCGGCGCTTGACCACGTCGTATTCTGTCCTAAAATTGAGCCAACGACGACTTCCAGTTTGTCTTCCGGCGACCACCATTGAATATCGCCGTAATATTCATGCAGGATTCTGTATAAATCGTTCCAGTTCATAGGGAATGAGTAATTAGTAATGAGTGATTAGTAATTGGCGCAAGCGCCTCAAAAAATCCAAATTGACAATAATTATTTATCTAAAATATCTGTGTAAATTCGATTTTATTTTAAATAAATGACGCAACTTTTCTAAATTATTGACCTGTTTGGAAAAATTTTATGAAAAATTTGTGTATTTGATATTCCCATAATCGACTTTTTATATATATTATAGAATACAAACTAAAAATGACAAGGGGAGGATTATGTGAGTTAGTAGTTAGAAGTGAGGAGTTATCGCGAAGCGCTTCTCGCAACTTGCAACTCGCAACTTCCCGGTATTTAACTTACTATACTTTACAACTCAGACAGGCACAACTATGGCGTCAGAAAACCAACCGTATTCGCTGGTAATCGTCGAATCTCCGGCGAAAGCGCGGACAATCAGCCGATATTTAGGTTCGGACTATCGTATTGAGGCGAGCGTCGGGCACGTTCGCGACCTTCCGCAGGGCGCAAAAGAGATTCCGGAAAAATTCAAGTCGGAAGCGTGGGCGCATTTGGGCGTCAACGTTGATAAAGACTTTGACCCGGTTTACATTGTCCCAGCAGACAAGGCTAAACAGGTCAAAAAGCTCAAGCAGCTTATCAACGGGGCTACAAGACTCTATCTGGCAACTGATGAAGATAGAGAGGGAGAAGCTATCAGCTGGCATCTTTGCGAAATTCTCAAGCCGAAGATTCCGGTAGAGCGTCTGGTGTTCCATGAAATTACCAAAGACGCTATTCTCGCCTCTCTGGATAACCCGCGTCAAATTGACTACAATTTGGTTCACGCTCAGGAAACGCGTCGAATCGTTGACCGTCTTTACGGCTACGAGGTTTCGCCGCTGCTGTGGCGCAAGGTTCGACCGAAGCTGTCTGCCGGGCGCGTTCAGTCTGTTGCCGTTCGACTCATTGTTGACAAAGAGCGTCAGCGCATGGCGTTCTGCTCTGCTAACTATTGGGACGTTACTGGTCTGTTTAAGCCGGGAGATCAGCGACCGTTCTCCGCGTGGCTGTACTCGGTTGACGGCAAACGCATCGCGACAAGCCGCGACTTCAATCCGGAAACCGGCATGCTCCGCAACGAAGGGCTGACGCTGCTGTCGGAACAGGACGCTAAGGCGTTGATTGAACGCTTGAAGTCTGAACCGTCCAAGATAACGTCGATTGAAGAAAAACCGTACGTTACCAAGTCGCCTGCTCCGTTTACGACCAGTACGCTTCAACAGGAAGCCAACCGCAAGTACGGGTTTACAGCTCGCAGAACGATGCAAACCGCTCAGAGCCTGTACGAAAACGGGTATATCACCTACATGCGTACTGACAGCACGAACCTGTCAACCGAGGCGATTAACGCCGCTCGCGCTTTGATTGCCAACGAGTACGGACCGGAATACATGCCGGCGTCGCCGCGGTTGTATCAGACGAAAGTCAAGAACGCTCAGGAAGCGCACGAAGCCATTCGTCCGGCGGGCAAACGGTTTATGATGCCGGAAGAACTTCGCGGACGTCTCAATTCTGACGAAATGAAACTGTACGACATCATTTGGAAGCGAACCGTCGCCTGCCAGATGAAGGACGCTACCGGACGCCGTTCGACCGTCATGCTGCAAATGGACGGAGCGCAATTCATGGCAACCGGCAAGACGATTGATTTCCCCGGATTCCTTCGCGCATACGTTGAAGGCTCTGACGATCCGGAAGGGGAACTGGCGGATCAGGAAGACATTCTGCCGAAGATGACCGTCGGAGAGTCTGTTATTTGCAAAGATCTGCAGTACAAGGCTCACACCACTCAGCCGCCGGTGCGCTATTCTGAAGCGTCGCTGACCAGAACGCTGGAAGAAAAGGGCATCGGGCGTCCCAGCACGTACGCCTCGATTATCGATACGATTATCGCCAGAAATTACGTCTTCAAGCGCGGCAACGCCCTTATACCAACCTGGACGGCGTTTGCTGTTACACAGTTGCTGGAAAAGCATCTGCCGACGCTGGTTGACTACCAGTTCACCGCTGACATGGAAGATGAACTCGACGCGATCTCCCGCGGCGAAATGAAGTCTCTGGACTACCTCAATGATTTCTATTTTGGAAATAAAAAGGAACCGGGGCTCAAACCGCAGCTGGACAACAAGGCGGAAGAGATTGAAGCCCGTGACATCAGCACGATTTCCCTCGGCAAACCGTCTGACGATCAGCCGGAAATTGACGTCCGCATTGGTCGTTTCGGACCATATATCGAACAGGGCGACCGACGATCCAGCATTCCAGACGATCTGCCGCCAGACGAACTGACAATCGAAAAGGCGGAAGAGCTTTTCGCCCAGAACGAAAACAGCGATTCGCCTTTGGGTATGGATCCAGAAACCGGCAAACCGATTTATCTGAAAATCGGTCGTTACGGACCGTACGTTCAGCTTGGTTCAACGGACGACCCGGACAAACCCCGCAACGTTTCGCTGCTCAAGGGTATGAATCCGGAAGACGTCAATCTCGACATTGCGATTCGTCTGCTGTCGCTGCCTCGCACGCTGGGCGTTCATCCCGACGACGGGAATCCGATTGTTGCGTCTAACGGCCGCTTTGGACCGTATATCAAATGGAACGACGAAACGCGATCTCTCAACGACGTCTATACGCCCATTGACATCACGCTGGAACAGGCGATTGAACTGCTGGCACAGCCAAAGAACCGCCGCGGCGCTCCCGCCAAACCGAAGACGCTACTCAAAGAACTGGCGGTTTCGCCGGTTACGGAACAGATGATTCAGGTTATGGACGGTCGATACGGACCGTATGTAACAGACGGTCAGACTAACGTCTCGCTGCCGAAAGAAGAAACGCCGGATACAATGACCTTCGAAAAGGCTTTGGATCTGCTGGCTCAGCGAGCCGCCCGCGGCGATACGCGGCGTCGAAGAAAGAAGTCCGTTAAGAAGACGACGACCAAGAAAACGACTGCGAAGAAGACAACCGCCAAAAAGACGACAGCCAGGAAAACCTCGGCGAAAAAGACGACCGCAAAGAAGTCTGTCGCTAAAAAGACGAGTAAGAAAGAGTGATTTAATGTTACTTTTCCCGAAAAAATACATAACGATGATTCGTCTGGGACGAAAGACAACCGCTCTCCGCGTGGCAGGGTATTCCCACTGGCACGTTGGACAGAGAGCTTTTGTCCCAACGGTCGGGTACGTTGTATTCGATCGGGTGGAACGGGCGGATTTCCTCAAGCTGACGGACGACGACATTCGCCGGATTGGATGTGACAGCCGGGAAGAACTCTGGACGGAACTTCTAAATGAGTTTTCTGAACAGGACATTCGCAAACGGCTGTGGAGAATTGACTTTCATATTCTTCCGCCGGAAGAGCAGGAACGAATCGTCGAAGACCGCAAACGCGACAAAATGCGCGCTATTCAGGCGGTTTCCCGTCGACGCGGTTCCGATACGATTTACGGCGAGATTCGACCTGGGGAAGACGTCGAAATGGCGACTCCGCCCACGACGATGACCGAGCAGGAAGTTGTCGAGGCGATGGCAAACCGCTGCACCGTTTATCGCAGTACATGTTCTTGGGAAAACGAGCCGGCGAGAAGCGAGTTCTTCAAGATCTTTCAGGCGTCTCCCCGAGACTCTCGAGGCGTTCCGACGCTGTCCGGAGAATGGCTCCGAGTGGAAGTCAAACGTCTTATCGGCGACGACGAACGATGGGACGAAATTAAATGGATTCTTCACGACGTCTGTTCCGCCTGGAACCAGTGGCAGTACGCGATTAAGAAATGGAAAGACGCGGGAGAGTAAAAAGGCTGTAGGCAGTAGACAGTAGGCAGTAGCTTTTTGGTTCGCCTTCGGCGAACTGCGTAATTCCGCCCGACAAGGTCGGTTCCTGCTTGGAGGCGGGTAGCGCCAAAACCAGCATTTTCGGAGGCAAAACCTCATCCACTCGCCCGTGCGGCTTCGCACCCGTTGGTCGCTCCATTACCGCCTTTCAATCAACCCTAATAATTTATGCAAGCATCCCCTGAAATTCTCAACGCGATTCCGCATCGACCGCCGTTTTTGTTTGTCGATACAATTGTCGAACGGAAAGAGGACGGAATCGTCTGTCGAAAGACTTTTGAACCGGACGAGTATTTTTTCGCCGGGCATTATCCAGACGTCCCTCTTGTTCCCGGCGTTATTTTGTGCGAAGCCGCCATGCAGGCAGCAGCCGTTTTTCTGAGCGAGAAGTTGAAAGACTGTAACGAAGTGAGCGAAGCGAACGAAGTTACGCTTTCTCACAACTCCGGGTTCCCCGTAGCGACGCGAATCAACGACGTCAAGTTCAAGAAGATGGTTCGTCCCGGCGACACGATTGAAATAACTGTTACACTTAAAGAAAAACTGTCCAACGCCTATTTCCTTTCAGCAAACATTACCATCGACGGCAAAACCGCCGCGAGACTGGAGTTTGCTGTTACAATTAGCAATTTGCAATGAGCAATTAGCAATTATGAAGGCACTTGCGTCAATTGCTAATTGAAAATTGCTAATTGATAATTCTTCCAACTCCTCACTCCTCATTCCTAACTCCTAACTAAATTATGCAGCCCATTGTTACCATATCCGGATTACGCGGCGTTGTCGGGGAAACGTTTGAAATTCCCGCGATGCGGTATATCGCCGCTTTTTTGTCGTATTTGTCAGAGTTGAAACTGCGGGCGACAAACAAGATCGTCGTCTGCTGCGACGGACGCCCGTCCGGTTTCCAATTTTCCGGGGCGTTTTGCAATCTGATTCGAGAAAACGGCTTTGAGCCGATCTTTTTCGGCGTTCAGCCCACCCCGACGGCAGGGTTTCTGACGAAGTTCATTCACGCTGCAGGTGGAATTCAAATTACCGCCAGCCACAACCCCAGCCAGTACAACGGCGTCAAGCTGTTTGACTGCACAGGACGCGTCATTTCTGGTCCGATTGGCAAGACGGTTTTAGAGCGATACAAGGCATTAACAGAGCAGGGCGAATCTACTGCCTACTGCCTACTGCCTACTGCCTCTACCTCCGAATCGGTCAACGAGATCGTCTCCCCGTACGAACATCTTCGGGCGGTTTGCAAGACGATTCGCGTTGGAGACGTCGAGAGCAAAGGGTATCGCGTTTTGCTGGATTCCAATAACGGTTCCGGCTCCCGTCTGGGACGAAAACTGCTGGAATCGTTGGGGTGCGAAGTCGTCGTGCTGGGCGACAAGCTCAACGGCGAGTTTCTGCATACGCCGGAACCGATTGCAGAGAATTTGCGGCAGGTTGGCGCGGAAGTAGTTAAGAACAAATGCGATATTGGATTCTGTCAGGATCCCGACGCTGACCGCTTGGCGATTATCGACGCTAACGGTCGGTATATTGGGGAAGAGTACACAGTTCCGTTCTGCGTTGAGTACGTTATGAAAAAACGGCATGGAAACGTCGTAATCAACTGCGCTACAAGCCAAATGACAGAGGATATCTGCTCTCAAAACGGGCGAATCTGTTTGAGAAGCGCGGTCGGAGAAGCGAACGTGGTCGATTTGATGATCTCGTCTAAAGCGGTTTACGGCGGCGAGGGCAACGGCGGTCCGATTGACCCGGAAGTCGGATACGTTCGCGACAGCTTCGTCGGCATGGCTCAGGTTTTGGCTCTCATGGCAAGAGAAAGTAAGTCTGTCGCCCGGCTGGTAGAGGAAATCAAGCCGTATTCTATCGTTAAGACCAAGCTTCCATTTCCGACGGAACAGCTGCCGGAACTGTACAAAATGGTTCGAGAACGGTTCCCGGAAGCGAAAGTCGAGACGAACGACGGCTTGCGCTTGTCGTGGAACGGGTCGTGGCTTTTGGTTCGTCCGAGCAATACAGAACCCGTTATCAGAGCCATTGCTGAGGCTCCAGATTTGGCTCAAGCGGCGGGCTTATGCGATCTTGTTAAAGAAATTACCGAAAAATTTGAATAAATCATTTCAAAAACCGGGTATCCGCCCTTGAAAAAAAACAGGTTTTGATATATATTAGGAAAAAGTTTTATTAGTAAGTAGGCAGTAGGCAGTAGGCAGTAGTTTTTTAACTCATGCCTTTTGCGTCTTGCCTTATCAATCTCCACCCTTATTTTCACTCCCGAATAATGGCAAGTCCTTTTAAGTTTTTCCGCAAACATCAAACGCAATTACTGGTCGTCATTGGTATTTTGACCATGATCGCCTTTATCATTCTTCCCAGCATTCTTCAACAGTTGGATGTTGTTGGACGCACTCGCCCGTCAACTGCGATTGTTGAAACCCAAAAATACGGTTCCTTGTCGACAGACGAAGTTCAGCGTCTGAAGTATAACCAGAGCATTCTGGCGAATTTTTTCCGGGGAATTGGAATTGCGTACGAAGCCAAACTCAATGAGATGCTTCAGAACCGCGATCCGAGTAAGATAAATGAAATGTATCAAACCTCTTCTCAAAGAGCGATTGCTTACCAACTCGTTGGTCAGGTTGGCGACAATTCCAATCAAACCATCGTTATGATGTGGCTGTTGGAAAACAAAGCTATGGAAATGGGGCTTTCTGTCAACGATTCCTATATCAATTCTTTCATTTCAGAGCATACAAAAGGTCTGGATGAAAAAACGATTACACGTCTCATTTATGGCGATGAAAATGACAAGAGCGCTTCTTCTGAAAAGGCTCTTGTTAAGGCCTTAAAAAGATTTTTGCTCCGTGAAAAGATTATTGAAATTCTTGGCTCTAACTGGAATGCAATTACAACCAGCGAAAATTTAAGCAGCATCTGCCGATTAAATCAAAAAGCTAACGTTGAGCTTTTCCCGGTAAATGTTAAAGATTTTGTCAGCAAGGTTGAAGAACCGTCTTCATCAGAAATCAGCGCTTTTTTTGATAAATACAAAGATAAAGTTGCTGAGATTGGTTCCAGCGAACCCGGATTGCACCAGCCTCAAAGAATCGTTCTGGAATATTGCTATGGCTCCTATGAGAAGTTCATGGATGAAAAAGTCATTACAGACGAAGATGTTCAGAAGAGCTATGACGATAACAAAGAAAATTACGTCATCGAAAAGAAAGATGATAAACAGGAAAACAAACTGGGAGAAATGCCGAATATCGGTCTCAACGCCCCAGACGGTAAACAATATCGTCTTTTGGACGACGATCTCAAGAAAGAAATTCGTCAGTCGCTGGCGATAAATGCTGCCAAAGAAAAACTCAATAACGCTATTGGCGTCGTTCAAAAAGCGATGAACGATTATAATAACGAAAAAGACCAGTACGAATTAATGATCAATGATCAGGATAATAAAAAAGCTGATCTGAAGGAACCGGAAAAGCCAAATTTGGAGACTTTGGCTAAAGAGAACAACCTGCAATACGCCAAAACCGATTTGTTCTCAAGAGATTCTGAATATAAACTGGCTGCCGATTATAATCAGGACGCCAAAAAAGAATCGGAATCAAAAGATGAGCCGGTTGCCAAGAGAACCGTGGATTTGAGAAAACTGGTTCTTAAAGACGTTGACGATTTAAGTTCTGCTGAAAGCCAGTTCTTTGGCAATCCGTCTTTGTATCAGGGAAATGTGTTTGTCCAGTACGAGGATTTTGTGGATAAACAAAATAATCCTAACGAAGAGTTTGTGATGTGGAAGGTTCAGGACGTTGCCAAACACGTGCCAACGCTTGAAGAAGAGGGTATTAAAGCTCAGATTATTGATCAGATTAAAACGATTAAAGCCCGCAAGTTGGCTGAAGAAGAAGCTGAAAAACTGGCTAAACGGGCGAACGACGAACGTCTTCCGCTTGAGATGTGTTTGGGCGAAGACGCCTTTGTGCCAACGCAGTTCCCCTGGATGACTTTTGGTCCCGTTTTATCTCAGACTATGATGCCGAACATTTATCTGTCGCCCATTGAAGGCGTTCAGGATGGCGGATTTGATTTCATGTCTGCTTTGTTCCAAATGAAGGAGAATGAGATTAAAACAATTGCAAACGATTCGCAAACCATTTACTATGTTGTCCGTATGATTGGACTGACGCCGAAGACAG
Source organism: Thermoguttaceae bacterium (assembly GCA_017447745.1). GTDB lineage: Bacteria > Planctomycetota > Planctomycetia > Pirellulales > Thermoguttaceae > RUG11551. The sequence continues at coordinate 7,602 of JAFSMW010000210.1, read as the reverse complement.
AAATGCTTTATGGCATATTAACGAGCGATTCTGCAAATCGATTCAATCAAGCCCGCAATGCGGATCTTCGCTTGTTCTATAATGACCTGCGGGAAAAGCTTGAAAAGGATGCCGGTTTGAAGTGGGTTGTTCAGCCAGACGAAGATGCGGAACGCGACTAGTTTCCGATTGTTGACAACGATTTAGAATTCGGAAATTATTGGCGAATGCGCTGGGCAAACTAATTTCCGGTTGATTCAAAAGCGAAATGCGTTTTAAGACGCGTTTCGCTTTTTTTATTGACAAACGAGTTATTTAAATCGGAGTTGTATTTTTTCTGTTTTTTGATTATAATAATAAATGTCGGAAACCACTTGACAAATGGTTATTTTTTCTTCAGTCCTTTCTTACGAAGAATTATTTACAAAGGGAATCAGACATGAAAAAAACAATTGCGATTTTGGTTTTGAGCGTTTTGTGCTCAGCTGCGATGGCTCAGGAAGTTACGGTTACTCCTCCTGAAGGATTTACAGCTTTGTTTAACGGCAAGGATTTGACGGGCTGGCACGGAGCTGGTCAGACGTTTAATCCAGCCAAACTGGCGGCGATGTCTCCCGAAGAGCGCGCTAAATGGCAGGAAAGAGAAGACGCCAGCTTCAAGGCGAACTGGCGCGTTGAGAACGGCGAACTGGTTAACGACGGTCGCGGTTCTTATGCTGGCACGATCAAACAGTACGGCGACTTCGAACTGCTCATTGAATACAAAACCGTTGCCAAAGCGGACAGTGGCATTTATCTTCGCGGAACTCCCCAGGTTCAGATTTGGGACTACACCAAAGAAGGCGGAAAGTGGGGAATTGGCGCCGACAAGGGTTCTGGAGGTCTGTGGAACAACAAGAAACACGCTGCAGATCCGTTGGTTTTGGCTGACAAACCGTTCGGCGAATGGAACCAGCTTCGCATTATCATCAAGGGCGACGTCGTCAACGTTTGGCTTAACGGACAGCAGGTAGTAAAAGACACCGTTATGGAAAACTACTACGATCGCAGCAAACCGCTTCCGGCAGTTGGCGACATCCAGCTGCAGACTCACGGCGGTCAGATTCGCTGGAGAAACATTTTCATCAAGGAACTCTAAACAGTTTCCAAGGAAAGAGCAGTGCGAGGAATGAATCAGGCTTTTTCCGTGACGTCTCTTTCAGTCGAAAAGTAAAATAGCCTTTAGCGGTCAGTGGAAAAGCGTTTGCTTCCTGACCGCTAATGGAATGCGGGACTTTTTTATTCAATTTGATAGTTGACTGATATGGAAGTTTAGAAATAATAGAGAAGATAGATAATTGCAATATCATTAATTTATATTGTTGTGTTTATATTGTTGCAGACGTATTTTTTCAGTCGGAAGACTTGATATTGAGTTAACGACAACCCGGATAATCAATAAAGACGGTATAATTAGTAATAAATAATTATTTCTAATTGATTTTGTTAAAAAAATAGGAAAAATTTCTAAAGAAAGGTTTATAAGTTGGAACTTTTCCGATTATAATAGTTCTAATAACATACAGAGAAGCATAGTTTTAAAGTATTTTCAAGAAAATCTCCACAAAATTCAAAACAGGAGTTATACTATGCTGTATGAAGTAGTATTAGAATAAAAGTCTAAATATATATAGACTAACAACAGGGCAAACACTTCATCCGACAGCTTTATATGCTGTCAACCATTCGTAACGTACATTAATCACGCGTCTTAGGACGCAAAACACTCATTTTTGTAAAGGAGTTACTCCATGAACCTTTGGAGCTCATTACGTTCGTTATTCAGCGTTGCCGCCAACAATTCGACTTCCTCTCGCAAGGGCAAAAAAGCTCTTGACCTTTCACCCCGCAAGCATCTTATTGAACAGTGCGAAGACCGCGTTCTTTTGAGCGTGTCGCCGACCGGTCTGGACGACGCCTACGGTTCAGAAGCCATTCGTCAGGCGATTATCACGGCGTCTAATCTGGACAGGTACGATTCGGTGGATATGTCCAACGTAACCAAATGGGTCGTTGGCGTAACCAATCGAACTGACATCTCTGCCATGGCTGGCAAGTACGGCGCCACCAACTTGGGCGAGACGATTCTCAACAACAGCTACGTTTGGGAGTTTTCCACCAACACGGCTTGGGAAACGGCGGCTAACTATCTGCAAAGCGCAACGGGCGTTGATTACTTCTACCCGTTGGTTCCGCTTTCCGTCAAGGCGATGTCGATTGACGATCCGCTGTACCAGTACCAGTGGAACCTGGGCGACTTCAGCGTCGGCAATGCAGGCATTGGCGCTGAGGGCGCGTGGCTGTACGCAACCGGGTCTGGCGTTTCAATTGCTGTTCTCGACACTGGAACGGAGTACACTCACGAAGATCTGTATGACAATTACAGCTCGGCGATTTCTTACGACTTTATCGATAAGGATACAACCCCGCTGCCGGAAGACGAATATGAAAACCACGGTACGTCGGTTACCGGCATTATTGCCGCTGACGACAACGGTTTAGGCGTTGTTGGCGTTGCGTACGATTCTACGTTTGGAAGCATCAGAATTGTTGGCGGCGATACTGATGCAAACGATTATGCCAACGCTTTGACCTACGCTCTGGACACGGTTGACATTTATAACAACTCCTGGGGCATTACTTCTTACGATGAATATTGGGGCGCTTATTTCACTCATAGCGCCATGGATCCTCTGGAACTGGCGGCTATTGAAAAGGGCATTACAGAAGGTCGAGACGGAAAAGGCGCAATTTACGTCTTTGCCGCCGGCAACGAAGGCGAAGGCAATATTGACGTCAACATGTCGGGCTACACCAATTCCCGATACGTCATTACAGTTGGCGCTGTCAATCAGGACGGAACGAAGTGCGCTTACTCCAATACCGGCGCGTCGCTGCTGGTTGTCGCCCCGTCTGGCGGAGATACAACTTACGATGACGACGACGTTCTGACCGACGCGACTATTGGAACGACCACGACAGACCGTATGGGCGCTGACGGATACAATAATTATGATTCGGACGAAGAACTCTCAGCTCTCATTCCAGACTATGAAGATCTGAACTACACCAATACGTTCAATGGAACGTCAGCCGCCACTCCGGTTGTTTCCGGCGTTGTCGCTTTGATGCTCGATGCCAATCCCGGTCTGACCTGGCGCGACGTTCAGCAGATTCTGGTTGAAACGTCCGTTCAGGTAGACGCTTCCAACGAAGACTGGACGACCAACGGCGCTGGCTACAACATCAGCTATAATTACGGTTTTGGTCTTGTCAACGCGAAGGCGGCTGTCGAAAAGGCTTTGACGTGGGAAAATTTGCCGGATGAAATTCACACGACCGCTTACTCTATTGACACGCCTGTTACAATTGGCAAACAGAGTGCGTCAACGATTTCTGTTACAGATAAGAGCGTCAGCTGTCTTGAAACGGTTGAAATTACCGTAGACATCGTTCACCCGACAGAAGGCGATTTGAAGATTGAACTCATTTCGCCGGACGGCACGGTTTCCGTTTTGGCTCAACCTCGAGAAGTTATGGATTCCGAGGGCGGCTACGACAATTACACGTTCACAACCAAACGCTGCTGGGGCGAAGCCGCTCTTGGCGACTGGACGCTGAGAATTACCGACGCCGGCACGGAACGAACTGGCGTTTTGAACAGCTGGTCTCTTGATTTTTACGGCAACCAGGGCGACATCGCTCACGTTGGTCCTGACGTTGTTTCCGTGTTCCCGGACGCTGGCGATTCCCTTATCAATTCGCCGACTCTGGATTACGCGCCGAATCAGTTAACCATTCGCTTTACCGAAGGTCAGGAAATCGATCCCAACACGCTCGACGCCATCACATTGATGTATCGTCAAAACGAAGGCTCCGAATGGGAAGAAGTTTCTCTGGGCTGGGTTGGCATTGGCGAACAGGCAAACGAAGTCATTCTTCGCCCGGCGTCTACGTTCCTTGACGGCTTGTATGAGCTGGTTATCGTTGGAACGGGCGACAGTCCGCTGCTCAATTCCAAGGGCTTTGAATTCCGTTACGATCCGGAAAAGGACGCGGGGTCCGATTATACGTTTGATTTCGCCATGACGCTTCCGCTTCAGGTAACGGCAGTTGTTCCGATGCCGGTTGTAAACGGCGAAGTTAAAGGCGACCAGATTGAAGTTTACTTCAACGCTGACAAGACAGACAACAATTATTATACTGAGCCGCAGTACTATACGCTCTTTGCGACGCAGGATACAGCGTCTTCTATTGACGATTATTACGTCAATCCGGATTCCGTTGAACTGGATACGGTTATTGACGGAGCAGGGCACACCGTCATGCGCGCTACGCTGACGTTCTCTGACGATATTAATAAGATATTTGGCGTTTACGGGTCTTATCGTCTCAAGGTTGGCGAAGTCTACAATTACAGCGATACAGAAGAGTTTGACGACGTCGACGGCGAAGATTTCGAAGCAGGCGACGCGTTCCGCACGTCAAAAGACGTTTCCGGCTATTTCGCTACTACAAACGACGTCTATTCTTCCTTGATTATCAATGGAAATATTGATGTTCAGAAAGCCAACGAAGCCATTCAGGCGATGATTTTTGGCGGCGGATTGTCTATGGACGAGATCGAAGCCTTGATAGAACAGGTTTACGATTATGACAATCGCTGGCCGGGCGGAAACGACGAGCCGGGGCACGAAATGCGAACCACGTCTCTGGAAAACACGGCAAACGTCGAACAGCACATCATGAACTGGGACTTCGAGGCTTACGACGCTGAACCGGGCGTTGTTACGTATTTCTACAGTTTCCCGAAAACCAGCGTCAACGCCATGACGGGAATTACGTATAACAACTATGTAACAGAACAGCAAAAGAACTCCGTCAGACAAATCTTCCAGCTTTTGGGCGACAGCTGCGGCATTCAGTTCTTTGAACTGAAGACTCCGGACGACGGCTCTACCGTTACTTCTGTTACATATAAAGATACCGAATTTCCGGTTATCAGTTTCCTCGTTTCAGATTTGGCTCTTATGAATGGGGAGAGCGGACCAGGCAGCGTTGCCGGTTTGGGCGGCGGAACGTCCGCCTGCCTGGACCTTGCCGACTTTGGCAACACGAACGACTGCGAATACGGTTCCGGGTTCTATTCCGTTGCAATGCACGAAATCATGCACTGCCTGGCGCAGGGACACACCTACGACCTGGACGGCTCCACGATTATGGGCGCCAGTACAAAGGAATTCTATACCGGTTCGGAAGAATCCGTCTTCCCGGCTCCGGCTGACGTCGTTCACCTGCAGTACATGTTCCGCAACGACAGCCTCGACGTTGACATGTACGCCTTCACGCTTCAGCAGAGCGGAACGCTGGAACTGGAAACGATTGCCCGCCGTTTGGAAATGGGCAGCGCGCTGGACACCGTCCTCAATCTGTACGACGAAAACGGAACGCTCATTGCTACCAACGACAACTACTTTGGTCTTGACTCCCTGATTGAAGTTTCGCTCAAGCCGGGCAAATACTATGTCGGCGTTTCTTCCGCAGGCAACGAGGATTACGACCCGGTTAATATCAAGACTGGTATGAACGGTACGACCGAGGGCGAATACCAGCTCAAGATGTCGTTCACGCCGGCGCAGAAGGCGTCAACGCTGCTCAATTTTGACGGCGATATGGACGGCAAAGTCGGCGGCGATTTCAACTTCTGGTTTGACGTCCAGGCGGACGAAAACGTTCTTTACGTTGACAAGACCGGAGAATTCACGCCGGATAACGGAACGACTGTTTACACTCAAATTGACGAAGCTCTTGCAGACGCTGCCGCGATGGTTGAACAGTTCAAAGCCGACGGTTCTGCCGACCGCGTTATCGTTCGCATTTTGGCTAACAATACCGACAACGCCGATTTGACTCAGCGTCAGGCGTACGAAATCGGTACGTACACTCAGGGCGGTTCAACAACGACTCTGGAAGACGGCGCGACGCTGGAAATTCCGAAGGGCGTCAGCGTTGTCGTAGAGCAGGGCGCTGTAATCAAGCTGGCTAACACCAATATTACTGCCGGCTCTCAGAGCGCGATTGGTCCGGTCAACAACGTTCTGGATCAAACCCCGGCGGGAACCATTCAGCTTTTGGGCGCTCCCAACGAAAAGGTTTACCTGACTTCCTACTGGGATGAAACCATCGGTTCCGACTCCTACACTCAGACGACCACTCCGAAGAGCGGCGATTGGGGCGGCATCGTTTTGACCAACGTCAAAGAACACGAATACAACGAAAGCGAAACCGCCAAAGTTTATGGCAAAGTCAAGATTCTCGAAGACGAAGGCGTCTTCATCAACTACATCGGATTTGCTGACATTTCTTACGGCGGCGGCGAAGTCAATGTCAACGGATTCAAGTCCGTTTACGCGCCGGTTTATCTGGACGAAGCGCGTCCGACAATTTTGTCGAACACGATTACCAGCTCCATGACCGCGGCGATTTCTGCCGACCCCAACAGCTTTGAAGAATCGCACATCTACGGTCAGGACGAGTTCGACGACTGGTTCACCGCCGATTACGATCGCGTTGGCCCGACCATTCACAACAATACGCTCGTTAAAACTCACGACGTTAAAAATATCAACAAGGCGACTGGTGAAATCACCATTGAAACTGTTACATCCAGCAACTCTGTCAACGGTTTGGCGATTCGTACAACGACTCCAAGCCAGTCCACAATTACCAAGCTGGACGTTACCGCTCGATTTGACGATTGGGACATCACCCACGTCATTCAGGAAGACCTGATTCTGGCGTCAGCCGCAGGCGGATCTGAGGTTTACATTGACCCGCGCGGCAACACGTCTGTCAAGAGCCGCACCGGCGGTTCTCTCCGCATTGACGACAACGTTTTGATCAAGCTGGGCAACTCCAGAATTGAACTGGAAGACAACGCCAATTTGATTGCCGAAGGCGATAAGGGCGATGAAATTATCTTCACGTCTATTTACGACGATACTTACGGCTACGGCGGCACGTTTGACGCCACCAACAACGGCTTCAACGCCGATATTAACTCCAACGCGCCGGAATACAATCCGGAAAACAACGATTACCTTACCGGCGGAAACTGGGGCGGCTTGTATCTGGGACATTCGTCCACCGCGTCTTTGGACAACATCAAGTTGATGTACGCCGGCGGTCAGAGCCGAATTGAAGGTTACTTCGTCAACTTCCAGCCGATTGAAGTCGTTCAGGCGGATCTGCGTGTAACAAATTCTTACTTCGCATACAACTCCGCTGCGACGGAAGCTTCTGACCGAATCGGTCGTGGAAACGTTACCAATCCGGCTGTTATTTACGTTCGCAACGCTCAGCCGATTATCGTTGACAACAACTTTGCTGATAACGAAACGGCGATCATCTCGATTAACGCCAATGCGTTGACGGCGAACACCGTTAAAGATTACGGACGTCAGACTGGACTGCTTATCAAACAGGAAGAAGGCGCGAAGTACGACAACCTGTATCCGGAATACGCCAGCAACTACGGCCCGATGGTTCGCGAGAACGAATTCAACGACAACCTCTATAACGGTA
>JAFSMW010000209.1 GCA_017447745.1 Thermoguttaceae bacterium | reverse complement strand
TTTAACTGGGGGAACAAGACTAAAAAACCCACAAAACGCTAACCCCCACCCCCCTCCCGCGCCCCAAACGGGGCGCGGGAGGAGGGAGGGATTTGTACGTTCAATTATATATTCTTCGAAATCCTTGTCCCACGCCTAAAGGCGTGGGCTACGATATGTGATTGTTAATTGTTCTCACAGCTAAAGCAATGAGAACAAATACATTGCCCATGGTTAGTGGTAAGTAAGAGAGCCGCTTGCGTACTTAACACTTACCACTTGAAACTTACTACTATTATAATAAAAAAAGGCTCCAGACAGACTCCGTCTGACTGGAACCGAGATTGATTTCAACGCCCCCGTTGGAGAATTCTTTCCCTTCTCAAAGCAGACTCTTCGTTCTGTTCGCTTCTTTGACCCAGTTGAAGTTGAGAATAAAACGCGTTATCTGATTCAAGCCGGTTTTCCCATATTCTCCCTGAATTTCAACACAAAGTCGAACTGTTTAGGATTGTTGAAATTCCGGTTTCTTTCCTGAGTTCATTCGCGATCCAGAAACGTTATATTTGCCCTGGGGTTTAACCGAACTGCGAGTCTGCCCGTTTCTGGCGGCGCTAAAACCGCCTTGACAGACAAACAAATTTCGGTTGGGCTAACGTCTGCAAACGTTCCCAAGCATGAAAACCTTTTTGCTTTGTTCGATTACATCACATCCAGGAAGAAGTGATGCCCCATGTGATAACGACGCTGTTCCGGATAGTAGTTCATCCATCGTTTATCGTATTGCGGGATTCTCATTTCAGCTGGATACCGATTGTACGGATCCTGGCTGGAACGGTAGTATTCCTGAGACCAGAAGTTTTGCGGATAATACACGTAAGGATAGTGCATGAACCGATTGTAGTCCTGAGCGGTTGTGTGGGGCGCATACTGGCGTCCGTAAGCCTGCTGCTGAACTGGCTGCTGAGCCTGAGCGGACTGCATGTTGCACAGTCCAACAATCGCCGCGACGAGCAGCGCTGAGTAAATGATTTTCCTGAACATTTTCTTAATCCTTTGTATCAGAGGGACTTATACTCTCTATTTCACGCCTGTTTCGCGTCCATGCGAATTAATGCGTTCATACCAGAGCGATTCCATAACGCTTCCTGCGCCAGAATCCTCTATATTGTTAGAATCGGTATTTTCCTTAAAAATGTTAAATAAAAATTTTAAACTTGTGAGATAGATATTACAGAGAGCGCTTCGAGTGTCAATATAGAAAAGATAAAAAGCATGCGGCAAAAGAAGGAACTCATAGACTTTTCACCAATTGCACATGGATGAGTTCGGTTCAATATCCAACTTTGCGAACTTCGCGAACTTTGCGTGAGGTTTCTTCGGCGGACTTCGTCCGCGACCCAGAATGATTATTGGCTTCGTCGATTTGGTAAGCACGATTCAAACAAAGCGTAACTACGCTCGCTTCGCTCACTCCATTACCGCCTTTCATTTTTTTGCGTGAGATTTCAACGAACGTTCCCTCCCCTATTTTCGATTTTAAAAACTTGGCTATAATATTAATATAGTCGTGAGTTGCGAGTTGACGCGAAGCGTTCTAAAACTCCTCACTCCTCACTCCTCACTCCTAATTCCTAACTATTCCACCCCTATAGGAGTTCATACCCTATGACCACTGCTGGCTGGTGTTTCATGCTGACCGCATGTATAATAATCACCTCTGTTTTCGTTTGGTGCATAATTCGCGTCCTGCTCAGTTCAGACGACCCGGTTAAGTCCGAGAAGACGTCTGACGCCGCAGACGACGAACAGGTCAATTATTAATCGCCCATTCAAGACGTTTATCCTTTTGAATACTGAATACTAAATTATGGAAACTTCACCCGCCGTTTTGACCGAAGTTATCGCCCAATACTCATCCTACGTCCCGGAGCTGGCGAAAATCGACGAAGCCCAAATCGAAATGCTGGCGCAGTACTGCCGTCTGGCGTGGGACTGGAACGAAAAGATCAACCTGACCCGCCATACTGACTTCGACATGTTCGTTAAGCGCGACTTGGTCGATACGCTGGCGCTGGCGCGGCACATCAACCCGAAAGAGCGCGTTATGGACGTCGGTTCCGGCGGCGGCGTTCCCGGCGTGCTGCTCAAGATTCTTCGTCCTGACCTCCACATCGACCTGTGCGAATCCGTCAACAAAAAGGCGAATTGTTTGGTTGACATCGTCGCTCAGCTGGAACTGCGCTGCGACGTCTATATCGGTCGGGCGGAAGACGTCCTGCCAGACGTCCGTTACAATACGCTCACGTTCCGCGCTGTAGCGAAGATGGCGAAAATTCTCGAATGGATGCGCCCGCAGATGAACTCCTTCGACCGGATGCTGCTTATCAAAGGCCCGTCTTGGGTGGAAGAGCGCGGCGAGGCTCGGCATTACGGCATGATGACAAACATGGCTCTGCGAAAGCTGGAAGAATACACTCTGCCCAACACCGCGACAGCGACTCAGCCCGACGCCGTTTCCGTCATCCTCCAGATTTGTCACAAAACCCGTCTTAACGAAGACGGCTCGGTTTCGTTTACTCAATGGGAACGCAACACCCAGCGTCCCAGACGCCGACAGCGTCCCGGCGGAAATAAGGGCGGAGAGAATTAGTAATTAGTGATTAGTAATTAGTAATTGACGCAAAGCGCAAACCCGAGGGAATCATGAAATATAAAGCTATTCTGTTAACAGTTGTATTGAGTATGCTGTCCTCCCTCGCCATGGCGGAGGACGGTCAGCAGTATTTTGCTTTTTCGTACTTTACCGGCAACGGCGAGCATGGGCTTCATCTGCTTATTAGTCAAGACGGTTTGAAGTGGGACAAGGTCAACGGCGGGGTTCCGCTGTACCGTCAGACGCTGCCGGGCGACAACCTCATGCGCGACCCAAGCATTTGCAAAGGTCCGGACGGGACGTGGCATCTGGTCTGGACGACGTCGTGGAAGCGGGACTTTATCGGTCATTCCACCAGCGCCGATTTAATCCACTGGACGCCCTCGCAGGCGATTCCCGTCATGGCGCACGAGCCAACTTGCCGCAACACGTGGGCGCCGGAAATTTTCTACGACGACGCCACTCAACAGTTTTACATCTTCTGGTCGTCGACCATTCCCGGACGCTTTTCCGAACACGGAACCAGCGAGTCCAGCCTCGACCATCGCATGTACTTTGTAACAACCAAAGACTTCAAAACGTTCTCCCCGACGAAGCTGTTTTTCAATCCCGGACACAACGTCATCGACGGCATGATCGCCAAGCTGGACAAGACGTACTATCTGTTCTACAAAGACGAACGGCTCAAGCGCACGGCGGAAGACGGCTCTGTTGTAGAGGGCAAAAGCATCTGGCTGGCGACCGCGCCGTCTGTAGAAGGTCCGTATACCGCCGGGAAAATCATCTCCCCGATGAACTGGGTGGAAGGTCCGACGGCGTTCAGAGTCAACAACCGCTGGCTGGTTCTCTACGACTGCTACGCCGCTCATCATTACGGGGCAATCGAGTCCGCAGACGGCGTCAACTGGACGGACGTTACAGAAAAACTTTCTATTCCCAAAGAAGTTCGTCACGGAACCGTTTTCGAAATCAGCCAGAAAGAATACGAGGCGCTTAAGGCAGTAGGCAATAGGCAGTAGGCCGTAGATAACAGACGCGAGGCGTTCCGCTGGAACCGCATAGCGGTTCAATATTAATAGCCGTGGGTTTTAACCCACGGAAAGGAAACGCAAGCGCAGTCTCGCTAAAAGAGACGAGAAACTCGCTTGCGTAATTGCTAATTGCAAATTGCCAATTGCTAATTGTTACTTGATCATCGCTGCCATTCCAGCGTCGAAAGCCGCGAGGTTGACGTCGACGAATTTCGGCTTGCAACATTTCTCGATGGCTTCTTTCCAAGATTCGACCGGCATGTCCAGTTCCGTTGACATCGCGCCCAGCAAGACCGTGTTGGCAGCGCGGATGTTGCCCAGCTTCTCGGCAATCGCTTCCGCGTCGAGATAAATCAATCGGCTAAACGCCTTTTCCAGACGTTCCTGGGCGTCATCCGGATAGGTCGCGGCGCCCATCGAAACCGTAACCGGGACGATTCGCTGGGAGTTGACAACCGCCAAGCCGTCCGCGGCGAGGTATTCGTGATACCGCAAGGCTTCGATTCGTTCCAAGGCAACCAGTACAGACGCGGTTCCCGGGGCGATGAGCGGGCTGTGAACTTTCGTTCCGTATCGAATTTGAGCGACCACCGACCCGCCGCGCTGCGCCATGCCGTGAACTTCGTTCGTCTTGACGTCAAACCCGCAAATCATTGCCGTTTGAGCGCAGATTTCGCTCGCCAATAAAATTCCCTGACCTCCGACGCCTACCAGCGCGATGCTTGTCGTATTTTGATTTTCGTTGCTCATTTGTTCTAACTGGGTAATAGGATTAGCTATTAGCTGCTAGCTTCTAGCTACTAGCTGAAACAGAAGCTAACAACCAAAATTCATTATACTCTTTTGTTTAAATAATACAAGTAGGCGTTAAAACGTTTAGTAGAAAGGGGTGCGTTCAAAATTGGGGGGGCATGGAAAGGGAATATGTCTTGAAACCTTTTCGAAACCTTCTGATTGCTCTGTTCTTATCCCCACGTCTTTAGACGTGGGAAATAAAAACAATTCAAAAATCG
>JAFSMW010000208.1 GCA_017447745.1 Thermoguttaceae bacterium | reverse complement strand
CTTTTCGCAAAACGCCACAATCTGAACGTTTGGGATCTGCTGATAAGCCAGGTAATGAATCCAGCCCATAAATCCAATGCCGGTAATGCCAACTCGTAACATGACGGTTTGTCTCCTTGAAAAAAGTTTTGGGTTGATAAAAGCATCCGTAATTTGCTCGCGGCAAACTATTGACTTAGGTTTATTATACCGCTTAATTTGTTTTCTACAAGAGCGTGGGGAAATATTTCTTTAAATATAGATAAAGATGGATGATGAATCGCGTCCCGGAGGGACGCAACCCTTGTAACCGGGCGGCTTTAGCCGTCTTCCCCAAAATTTGATCGCGTCTATTTTAGCAACTCTTTTTAACTTCCACAATATAAACAACCAATTCCGACATATTAAGCAGAGTAGAAAATAATTCTGTTTTTTAATGATTTCATTCTTCATCTGGTACTTGCAGAATACACAAATAAGATGTATAATGATTCCATTGATAGGGTTCTATTATTGGGAATCCAATCTTTTTCAAAGCATTTTAATAACCGTCCTATTATTGACATTTATACCAATGATCAAAAACATTATTTCGGCAAATGAGAACGTTACGCCAAACGATAAAGAGATTGCTGCGCTTCGCGAGTATTTTCCGGCTTGTTTTTCTTCGGATGGAAGTTTTGATATAGAACGTTTCAAAGAGTATCTCTCTGACAAAGTCGCTGTAACCAACGAAGGCTATGAGTTACGGTTTTTGGGGAAGAATTATGCCCGACTGCTGGCGTCGTTGGATACAACCACCGTCATTGTTCCGAATGAAGAGCATAACAGCAAGCCAGAAAACGCCAACAGCCAAAATATATACATCAGCGGCGATAACTTGGACGGGCTGAAACATTTGCTTAAATCTTTTTATCAAAAAGTCAAATGTATTTACATTGATCCACCATACAATACAGGTAAAGACGACTTCGTGTATAAGGACAGCTTCAATTTTACAGCTGAAGAACTGGCAGATAAGCTCAGTATAAGCGATGAACAAGCAAAAAGGATACTGGATTTAACAAAACGAGGCAGCGCTTCTCATTCCGCATGGCTCATGTTTATGTATTCGAGATTATTGTTAGCCAGAGATCTGCTTTCAGATGACGGCGTGGTTTTTATTTCCATAAACGATGATGAATACATAAATCTTAAACTGTTATTAGACGACGTTTTTGGTGAAGAAAACTTCTTGGCTTCATTTTGTAAAAAAGGCTCTGGTGGAAGACAGGACAGTGCGCATTTTGCCATTATTCATGAATATGTATTATGTTATGCGAGGTCAAAATTCAAGTCAGGAGAACAAATCAAAAAAGAAGATGTTTATCCATTTTCAGATGAACGCGGATGCTATAAAACTCAGCTTTTAAGAAAATGGGGAGATGCGGCTTTACAGCAAGACCGCCCCAACATGTATTACCCGTTGTATTATGATGGAACCAGCATCTCTTTGGAAAAAAGATTAAATGATGACTTTGAGATTTATCCAATGATAGACAGCACCACTAATGGCAGATGGCGTTGGGGTAAAGACACAATGAGAATGGCTATCGAAAAAGGTTTAGTTACAATTTTATCCGTAGATGGAACTTTAGTTGCCTACGAAAAAATTTATAAACCGGAAGATGGCGAACAACCTACTAAACTTTATACAACGTGGTTAGATGATATTAATAACAATAGTGGAAGAAAGCTGTTAAATGAATTGTTTGATGGGACTTCTCCTTTCGAATATCCAAAACCTGTTGATTTAATTAAACGTCTTTTAAAAATTGGAAATGCCACAGATGGATATGTAGTTGATTTTTTCTCTGGTTCAGCTACTACAGCTCATGCCGTTATGGAGCTAAATGCTGAAGACGGAGGAAATCGAACGTTTATCGCTATTCAATGGAAAGAGAATTGCAAAGAAACGTCTCAAGCTTTTGCCTCTGGTTTTACGACTGTAGACCAAATTGGTCTCGAACGCATTATTCGCGCTGCAATGAAAATTCGAGAAGAACATCCAGACACTACAGCCGATCTCGGATTCCGTCATTTCACTCTTATGGAACCGTCTGCGGAAACGTTGGACAAGTTAGAAACATTCGATCCGAAGTTAGAAACCGGTTTTATGATACATAACACGGTTATGCAAGATTTCGGCGTTCCAACCGTTCTGGCAACCTGGCTTGTCCGAGACGGCTATGGTTTTACAGCTCCGGTACAGTCCGTAGATTTTGCTGGATATACGGGTTATTACATAGATAATCATTTGTATCTAATCAATTCTTTTGATGTAGATACAAGAGAAAAATCAATCGCCGAGATTACAGATAAAATTGAAAATGAAGGGAATTTCAATCCGGAAAATGTTGTTATATACGGCTATAGCTTTACATGGTCAGAACTGGAATCTTTGAAGATTAATCTTTTACGTTTGAAAGACACCGAAAAGAATCTTCGAATCAATTTCGACATTCGTTATTAAAGAGAACTGCAATATGGAACTTATCCTCCAACAGAATCTGCCGCATCAACAAAAAGCAATCAACGCTGTCTGCGATTCGCTCGAAGGCGTTGCGATTACCCCGCCAATCCAGTTTTACGAAAACCCACAAATCAATCTGGCAGATGGACGATTACCAGCCAACCTACGTTCATTACAGTCTGACATTCCCACCGAATTTAGAATGTCGCCTGCTATTGATTCTTGCCTCAATCTCGACGTTAAAATGGAGACAGGCACAGGCAAGACTTATGTGTATACAAAAACCATATACGAGTTGCATAAGCGATATGGCTTTAATAAATTTATCATCGTTGTTCCGTCTCTTGCTATCAAAGCCGGTATAGCGCAGTTTTTGAAAGACGAATACTCGCGTCGTCATTTTACCGATGGCTGCGGTTACAGGTCAGAAATTGAATTGGGCGTTCTTGAAGCTCCTAAAAACAAGAAAAAAGGACGCAGTTACTTTCCCGGCGTCGTAAGCGATTTTATTAAAGGCAGTTCTCAAATTTCAAATAAAATCTACGTTCTTTTGGTTAATATGCAATTGCTCACCAGCAATTCCAAACGACAGGGAAGAGATACAGGCATGCTTTGGCGCGATGATTACGATTACGGCGCGGAAGGGTTTTATCGTCCCTTTGACGCGCTGCGGGCTGCAAAACCAATTGTAATCATTGATGAACCGCATCGTTTTTCACGAGAACAAAAGGCATTTCAGGCGATAATGTCCCAAATTCAACCTCAAGCGGTAATTCGTTATGGCGCAACCTTTCCTGAAATTACAATTGGACAAGGTAGATTTAAAAGAGTTATTAAGGATTATCAATATTTGTTATATGATTTAAATGCTTGCAAATCCTTCAATCAGGGTCTTATCAAAGGCGTTGCAAAGGAACACTTTGAGCCGTCATCCAGACGTGATGAAAAAGTAAAGATACTATCCATCGACAGAAATAAATCCGTAACATTTCAACTCAAAAAACGGAACGAAACTCCTCGAACGTTCACGCTTGGAACTGGCGAATCGCTTGCAATTATCAATGACGCATTTGCGGGAATTTCCATTCTTGCTGTTACCGCTAATACTGTAGAGTTTTCTAACGGCGTAACAAAGACGAAAGGCGAGGAAATGGACGTCGACATTTATATGACGTCCTATCAAGAGCAGATGATTCGTCTTGCTTTGAAACGACATTTCGAAACTGAGCGTGAACATTTCTGCAATCGAACTTTCAAAATTAAAACATTAGCGCTGTTTTTCATAGACGACATTTCCTCCTATCGTCCCAACGCCGATGGCAGAGATCCTTACTTGTTAACCGCTTTTGAACGGTTGCTGAAGGAACGCATTCAAACAACTATTGAATCGCTCAAAGAGCAGGAGCAGGAATATCGCGCATATCTGGAAGCTTCTTTGGAAAACATATCAGCCTGTCATGCTGGATACTTCTCTCAAGACAACAGCGATTCTGATGAAGATATTGCAAAGGAAGTTGATATCATTCTCAATGGCAAAAAACAGTTGCTGTCATTTCGCAATCCCGACGGCTCTTTCAATACGCTGCGGTTCCTGTTTTCAAAGTGGACGCTAAAAGAGGGCTGGGATAATCCCAACGTATTCACAATTGCCAAACTGCGTTCAAGCGGAAGTGAAATCAGCAAACTTCAAGAAGTCGGCAGAGGGCTTCGTCTTCCTGTCGATGAAAACGGCAACCGCATTTCCAATGAAGATTTTCAGCTTAACTACATTGTAGATTTTACAGAAGCGGATTTTGCCCAGCGTCTTGTTGACCAAATTAACAGCGAAATTCCGCATGCAGTCCAAATCACGGAAGCCCGTCTGTGCGATGTCGCTCATAAACTTGGCATGACAGCTGATGACCTGTTTGACGAGTTGTATAATAAGCATTATATAGATCGAAACAAGAACATTCGTCCTGAAACAAGAAACCAATTTCTGGAAGAGTATCCGCTGTTTGAATCCGGTTTGTCGTCTGGAAAGATTAAAGACAGAAACAGAGAAGTGTCAAGACCTGTCAAGATTCGTAAAGCGGCTTACACTATAATCAAAGAATTATGGGAGCGCATTAATCAAAGATACTTGCTTTTCTACGATAAGGACATTGATTCAAAAATAGAAGAGGATTTGCTTTCCCTGTTTGAAAAGCCCAATGTGTTTACTGTTGGAACAATGAGCAGCCACCGAGACATTGTTCAGAGCAATGGCGTTCAGATGTTTACCATGACTGGTTCGGGAGACAATGCTGTTTTTAATCATCCGATTCCATACGGCGCATTTCTGAAGCAAATTATGAGATTTACAAATATTCCAATTACAACGCTTCACAATGCGATTGTTCAATACGTTACAAAGCACGGCGCTCTTGATCCAATGTACATTAACGAAAATTCCGTCAGTGCGTTTTGTCTGGAATTTCAAAATTGGAAGATGGAGAACTTGCAAGGGATGTTTCGCTATGTCAAAAGCGCCACGTCGAGTAAAGCAACAGCGTTATCTTATGCAGACGGTACGCCTCGAGAGGAAATCGCTCAAGGTCGTATAGGTACAAAGATTGTTGAGGGAGACCCAAGCTCTAAATATCTGTATGACGTCTATGCCTACGATTCCCCATTAGAGAGAGATAATATTACCGCAGAAATCGAAGAAGTTATTGTATACGGGAAAATTCCGCGTAACAGCATTGCCATTCCTACAATAACCGGCGGCATGTTCAGTCCCGATTTTATATATGTGGTTAGAAAATCTAACGGCGAGAAAGAACTCAATATCGTAGTCGAAACAAAAGACGTAGAAGGAAGAACTGACTTGCGCGGGAATGAAAAAGTTAAAATTGAATGCGCCAGAGTATTCTTTGATATTTTATCCCGTGATGGCTATGTAGTTCATTTTCGAGATCAACTCAATAACAAGCAAATAGCGCAAATCATTATTGAGGTATTGAATTCGTAAAATCAATGACCGTATCAGGAAGAAATTAATATGGTCATTGTTATTCATTGATAATATTTTTTCAAACGGAAATATGAAGAGCTTAGACTCTTTTTCTTTCCACTTTCCCCACTTGCCGTGTAACAGTTGATCTTTACCCGGCAGGATGAATAACTGTCCTTGTACAAGAAAATGAAACGAGGTGTATTATGCAAATTATTGGTCATGGCACTGAGACCTATCTTTATCTTAGCGGATTATCCACTTCAAAAGAGATTTCTCTACGCGATGGTATTGTTCTTACTCCCGTATCGTCAGAGTTTCATTTCGAAAATGCCGAGAACACCTTAAAATTGCTAAAAAGCGAGGCTGATTTTGCTGTCGTTATGTTGAGTAGAAGAACGATAAAATCTCAACTTCATATAAGAGCATCCAATGGTCTACAATTAGCAGTAATGACCTTGGATGCATTGTGGGACTGTATTTTACTTGGAGCGATATTACATTATGAAATTATGGGTAATATCCAGTGTGATAAGCCGTTTGAAGAGTTGGCTGATGCAACATTTTTCCATGTAATAGATCATCATTTTCGAGCGGTGCTCTCAAAGCCTTATCAATTAACCGATGATGATGAAAAATGGATCGGGGCTCACTATGCTAAAGCATACAAGTTGATGGATAATGATGCTTTTAGAACCGCAGTCCACGCGATGGCAAGTTATAAATGGCACACGGTGCAGAGTGTTCAATTGGCTATATTATGGTCGGGAATCGAAGCTTTGTTTAGAGTAAGTTCGGAAGTTAGTTTTCGTATAAGTTTGTATATTGCTAAGTATTTGGAGGAAGATAACGTAGAAAAAGCGAAAGAACTCTTTGCGAGCCTAAAAAAACTATATAATTCCCGCTCTTCAGCAGTACATGGAGGGAAAATCAAAGATGATATAGGCAATCAGGTTTCGCAATCTGCTCGTCTTCTTAACCGTATAATAAGACGATGTGCAGAACTTGGCAGCTTGCCTGATACGGAAAACCTTATTTTTCCAAATTCTTATGGTACTGCTGAATCATGAAACCCTCCCTGTTCCCATCGAAAAAAACTCATCATTTGTTGTATATGTAAATCCCGTAGACTAAAGTCGACGGATATAGAAATGGCGTCTCTTCGAGACGCCATTTCTATATCCTTGTTTATCTTCGCAGGAAAGAATTATACGAACTCTGATCTTATCGCGTCAAAATGACGATTGCCATGTTGGCGTAGCGGTTGACGTCGTGTTCGACGGTGCAGCGCTTGAGCGTGTCCAGAGCCAGCTGTTTGACGATTCTGTATCCTTTTTTGGCGCAGAATTCCTGGAAATCCCGGATGGTGAGGAATCGCGTGTTGGTCGTCGTGTACCAGTTTGATCCCTCGTGCGGGTCGAAGCTGGGCATGCGGCCTTCTTCGTACAGAATCTCTCGCCAGGGCATGTACCCGGCGTTGGGGAATGTAACAATTCCCTTTTGACCGACGCGGAGCATTTCTTCCAGGACGGTTTCAACGTTGGTAATCGTTTGCAGCGTGGACGACAAAACGACGTAGTCGAACTGCTTGTCGTTGAACGGCTGAAGCCCTTTGTTCAAGTCTCCCTGAACGACGTCAAAACCGGCGGCGACGCACGCCTGAACGGCGCGTTCGCTCATCTCGATTCCCATGAGTCGTTTGGCGCCCTTTTCGCGGAGCTTTTCCATCAGTTCACCGTTGCCGCAGCCGAGGTCGAGAACAGAACTGCCTTCCGGAATGAGCTTGAGGATTTCCGGATAGTCCGGACGGGTATTGAACCGGGCTTGAACGGACTGCTCGATCCGGCGCTGATCGTTCGGTTCCGCCAGCGATTTGCGGACGTTGCGAAGGAAATGCTCAATCAGCGACCCGTACGTCGAGAGCTGGTTGGGAAGCAGGAACGCATCGTGTCCGCAGTCGGATTCTATGTTGCAAAAGCTGACCTGTTTGCCGCAGCTGATAAGGCTGCTGACAAGCTCTCTCATCTGGTCTGCCGGGAAAAGCCAGTCGGACGTAAACGACATGGTCATCCATCGGCAGGTGGTGTTGCGGATATGCTGGGTGATTTCCTCTGCCGTGCCGCCCATGTCGAACAGGTCGATTGCCATCGAAATGACGCGGTACGTGTTGGCGTCGAAGCGTTCGTTGAACTTGTCCGCCTGATACGCCAGATAGGAGCCGACGGAAAACCGGGTTTCAAAGTTCGTTTCGATGTCTCTGCCGTGGTTGCGGGTGGAGTCGAACTTTTTGGTCATGGATTCCCGTGACAAGTACGACAGATGCCCCAACATTCGAGCGATCGCCAAGCCGTCCAGCGGACCGGGGCAGCCGGGGTCGTAGTACTGACCGTTGCGGAATTCCGGGTCGCGGGTAATCGCGTTTCTGGCGACGATGTCAAACGCCATGGCTTGAGCGCTGGAACGCGTTGTGGACGCGACAAGCACGGCTCCGCAAAGACGGTCTTTGTGGTTGACCGCCCAGTCGAGAACCATCATGCCGCCCATCGACCCGCCGATTACCGCCAGAACCTTGTCGATTCCCAGATGGTCAATCAACATCATGTGCGCCGTTACCATGTCGCCGATGGTAATGAGGGGGAAATCCGCTCCGTACGGTTTGCCGGTTTGCGGGTTGACGCAGTCCGGACCGGTCGTGCCGCGGCATCCGCCCAGGATGTTAGGGCAGATGACGAAATATTTGTTTGTGTCGACGGATTTGCCGGGACCGATGAGAATGTCCCACCAGCCGGGGCTGTCGTCTTCCGTATGGCGGGCGACGTGCGAGTCCCCCGTCAAGGCGTGACAAATAAAGACGGCGTTGTCCTTGCGTTCGTTGAGCGTTCCGTAGGTTTCGTAGCAAATCGTCAGTGACGGCAGTTCGCCGCCCTGTTCGAGCTTCATGCCGTTTTCGAAAACCGCGTATTTTGCGTAGGGAAGTTCAAACGCTCCGCGCTGAGAGTCCGTCGATGAAAAAATGTCTTCTTGTTCCATGTATATTAATTTGTAATTGGATGTTTTATTCTTTGCTTGCGGTTTTCGGTTCAATTCCCGCCAGCTGTTTGAGCAAAATGGCAGACGCCTTGATTCCGCGATGGAAGTCCGCCAGACAAAAGCGCTCGTTGGGGCTGTGAATGTTGTCGGTAATTTGTCCCCATCCCAAAAGCAAAACCGGGCAATCGAGGGCTTCTGTAAATGCGGAAACGATTGGAATCGAGCCGCCGTCGCGGGTGAATTCCGGGGAGCGTCCGAACGCTTTTTCCAGCGTCTTTGCTGCCGCCTTGACAAACGGGTTGTTGACGTCGACAATAACAGCGGGCGTGTACGAATGGACGATGAACTCCATCGTAATTCCGGGAGGACAGGCGTTCTGGAAATACTGTTCGATTGACTCGACAATCTTTTTCGGGTCTTGATAGGGAACCAGTCGACAGCTCATTTTGGCGCTGGCGACGGCGGGCAGAACCGTCTTACTGCCCTCTCCGATGTAGCCGGAAACGATTCCGTTGACGTCAAAGGTCGGGCGCGCCCAATGACGTTCTGTAATGGTGTACCCGTTCTCTCCAACGGAGTCTGTAACGCCGGCGGAAGCGAGAAACGCTGTTTCGTCGATTCCCAACGCGGCGATTCGTTCCTGTTCAACCGGTTCCATTGGTTTGACGTCGGCGTAGAAGTCCGGGAACGTGATTCTGTATCGGTCGTCATGAACGCCAGCGATAGCCTTGCACAGCGCGACAGCCGGGTTGGTAACCGCTCCGCCGAAGGTGCCGGAATGGAGGTCTTTGTCTGGCCCCTTGTAAATGACTTCTACGTAAGCCAAGCCGCGCAGTCCGTAACAGATGGCGGGACGTCCGGGGGCGAACATCTGCGAGTCGCTGATAACAACGCAATCGCAGGCGAGCAAATCCGCGTTATTGCGGACGAATGTGTCCATCGCATCGCCGCCGCTCTCTTCGTCGCCTTCGAGAATGTACTTGACGTTGACCGGCGTTGATCCCGTCGTCTTATACCACGCTTCCGGTCCGAGAATATGCGTAAACATTTGCCCCTTGTCGTCCGACGCGCCGCGGGCGTAAACGTACCCGTCTTTAATAACCGGTTCAAACGGATCGGTTTTCCAAAGATTCTCCGGGTCGACAGGCTGGACGTCGTAATGTCCATAAAACAGAATCGTCGGCAATTCAGGATTCGGCTTTTTCGTCTGAGCGAAAACGGCGGGATGCCCTGTCGTTTCGACGATTTGCGCGTCGAGGTTCATGGACGTCAGACGATCGCAAATCCATTGCGCCGTTCTGGCAACGTCAGCGTCGTGAATGCTTTGGCTGCTGATAGACGGAATCGACAGCAGTTCAAAAAGGTCTTTTTCGTACTCGTCTTTGTGGGATTCGATATACTCGATATAGTCTGGATTTTCCGGTATTGGATTTGACATAAATTTTTCCTGCGATGTTCCTTGAATTATTAAATGAATTGATTATAATATGTATTAATACCTTGTTAGGGAATAGAGAGCGCTTGACTGCGGAACTACAGAACTCTCAATTCCTGTTTTTCCAAAAAATAGTACAAACCATTATACCCGGAAATCGTATAAGATAAAGGGGAGCGCCCCTATAATTAAACAAAATTGAAAGTTTTAAGTGATTTTATATAGTAAACGTTATTTTTTAAACGCAAGCGAAACAAAAATGATATTTTTGTAAACGTTTACCGACTTTTATGACTTCCGATTCACCCTGTGGAGTTTCCCTCGGCAATTAGAAATAATTAGCGTCGGATTTTTAGTAGAACCTTGCCGCCGCTAATCCATTCCCCTTATCCTAACCAGAATAATGACTGAAAAAGATTTTAATACTGTTGAAACAACCCCCGAAACGCAACAAAAGACACAGACGAGAAAAGCGCCTTTGTACAACGTCGTTCTATGGAATGACGACTACCATACATACGATTATGTAATCAACATGCTCCAAAAGCTGTTTGGGTATCCGATTGAACAGGGCTTCCAAATGGCTCGAACGGTCGACACGCAGGGAAAGGTTATCGTCTTTACAGGAGCTTACGAACCGGCAGAATTCAAACGAGATCAAATTCAGGCGTTTGGAGCCGATCCCATTTTAAAAGGAAGCATTGGCTCCATGTTTGCGACTCTCGAGAGAGCGGATTGAGGCAATTAAAAAAGAGTAGCGCGAAGCGCTTCCTTAAGAACCGCATAGCGGTTCAATTTTAATAGCCGTGGGTTTCAACCCACGGAAAAACGATTAAAAAGATTCTCTTTAATCGAGTCAACCTCTTTTCTATCCCCCAGCGCCCAAAGGCGCTGGGGGATAGAAAAGAGAATTTGTCGATGTTTTTATTATACGTCATTCGTCCGTGGGCTGAAGCCCACGGTTACAAGGGTTGCGTCCCTCCGGGACGCAGTTCAGCGGAACGCTGACGCGTCTGTTATTTATCTTTTGATTTCTATTTCTGCATCGTCCATTCAATAAGCTGTTTGAAGAATTGGGCGTAGTCTGCGCCAACGTCAATAAATCCGCCGTTGGGCAGATCTTGAATGCATCGCTGCGTTCCCCAGTCGACAAATCCGCCCACCCAGTGCGGCGCGGCGTCCGTCGCCAAAGCAGCTGTATTTCCGGCGCCGTACGTTCCGACAACCAGCAACGGCTTGTCTTCAATGGGCGAGAATTCAAACTGGTCGTTACTCTGATTGATGGCAAAACGATGAATCTTCATAATCGTCTGCCCGGTCGGCTTGGGCTTGTATTCGTTGAATCCGCCAATGCACGGAGGCGTATTCCACGGCAAACCGGCGGTAATTGGATGCTCGGCGCACGGCGTGATAACGCACGGCTGAGAGTAGTTTCTTCTGTCGTCTTCCTGAAGCATTTCAACCGGCAAAACGTCCGTCAAGACCGTTTTGTGGTATTCTCCCAAACGTCCGTAATAGGATTCCCAACCGCCAATCATCAGCAAACCCGAACCGGCTTTGACTGCGTCTGCAATGTACTGCAATTGCTCGTCTGAAAAGCGTTCTCGAGGATAGTCGCTGATAATATACAGCTTGTAGGGTTTCTGGGTGAACGATTCATCGGGGGAATCGGAACTGTTTACTCTGTCGAACGACAGATTGAAATGCGTCATGATTCCGATCAGATACATTGCAGCGCTGTTGATGGAATCGTCGCCAAGATAACAGATGTCTGACATGGATGTTATACTGGAAATTGTAAACAGGTATTTAGGAAACGGAACTTATTTCTTTTCTTTTGCGTTCTGATCGTTATTCAACTGAGACGGATCCCAATTGGGGTCGAAGTCATTCTTGAATTCATCATCTTCGCCCAACGGTGGAGCGTTGTCGTCGCTATTGTCTTCAGTTGCCTTTTCGGTTTTGGGTTCGGTTTGAGCAGAATTCTGCGTCTTGTTTTTATCTGGGGATTTTTGAACTGACGGTTCCGAACTTGACCCCGATGCAAAAACCATAACCAGAACAAGAATTAAAACAATCACGCCAACAACTGACCCGCCAATAATCATTTTGGTCTTCATCGGCATGTTGGCAATCGTATCTCCTACGGAAGCGCCGCCGCCTTTCTTTTTACTTCGAGCTTTTTTGTCAATTTTGGAATGAGTCGATTTCCCATCTTCCACATGAGAAGACGACTTCGAATCGGAAACGGTTTCGATTCCCCCCTGATTGGAAAGGAAGTCGAACGAATCGGTTCTCTTGGACGAAAGACCGCTGTTTCCAGCCGCGCCAGCCCCAACGGCAGTCGACCAGGAGCCAGAATGATTTCCCGATCCAGACAATCCAATTTCCGGAGCTACGCCGCTGTTTTCCAAGATGTTCAGATCATTGGATTCCGGGAACGAAGCGTCCAAAGCCGCCAGCACTTCATCCATAGACTGATAACGATCTTCCGGCTGTTTCGCCTCCATCTTGAGAATGATATTCGCCAACTCTTTAGGCGTGTCTGGACGGAGTTCTCTCGGATCTCGCGGCGGTTTTTCCTGATGCGCCAAAATGCGCTCAATAAGCGTCGTTTCCGGATACGGAACCTGCCCGGTAAGCAGGAAGAACATCGTACAGCCCAAAGAATAAATATCCACTCTGGGATCGGCTTCTGCCTCTCCAGACGCCATTTCCGGCGCCAAATAGTCTACCGTGCCCAGAATGTGCGATTCGTCTTTTTTAACCTGCGAATCGGAATTTACTTCAGCGTTTTGAGCCTGACTTTTCTTTTTGGGATCATTGAGTTTGGCGATGCCCATATCCAGAATTTTGATCTGTCCGTCTTGGTTGAGCAGCAAGTTGTCAGGCTTGATGTCGCAGTGAATCATGTTGCGCTGGTGCGCGTGACGCAGAGCTTTGGCAGACTGTCTTAAATAAGATACAACGTCGTTAAACGGCAGCGGACCTTCCTTAAGAACCCGCTTTTCTAACGATTGCCCGTCGACGTATTCCATAACAATATAGAAGCGGTCGCCTTCTGCTTCGAAATTGTACGCCTGGACAATATTAATATGGTTTAAGGTTGCAATTGCTCTGGCTTCCGCCTGAAATTGCTTCAAAGCTTCCGGATTTTTACTGAATTCTTTGGAAATGACCTTCAATGCGACTTTTCGATGCATAATTGTATGCTCAGCCAAAAAGACGCGTCCCATTCCGCCAACGCCCAACAGATTTAGCAACTTGTATTTACCCAAAAAGAAGGCGGTTTTGCCGGAAAGCAACTGCATAACCTGCCATTTGGTAAGCAAATTGGACTGAATCCAGTGTCTAGCCAGTTTTTCGGGAGTATTGAACTGTTCCGGAGAGCCAAGCGCTTCCTGCTTGGCGGATTCAAATTCCTCCGTCGAAAGTAATGCGCTCTTTTCCAAAACTTTCAGTAGATCCGATACGCTTTGAACTGCCATATTAAAATAAAAGGTTAATGGTTTTAGGGAATTGCAAATTTGAACGTACAGCGTTCAAACCGCAATGATTGTCATACGATTGCAACTTATCGTCATTCCCTCAATAACTGACCAATTCTATTCCCGAAGCTGCCAGTTGATTGTCAACCAGCCGTTAGCCGCTTTAGCGGCAACAGGTCGAAGCGTTCCAGTTACCTTAACGGAATCGGGATCGCTGTTATCGACCATTTCATCCAGTTTCCGAGGTTTGATCTGGAAACTTTCCGGGAACGAATCTTTAAGTTCTTTCTGAAGACGATTTCGAAGCGTCGTCTCTTGAGTTGTTAATCTGCGCGTTTCCGTTTCAAAATCGCGTGGAACCAGTTCAGGTTCTTTGATTCTGACAAACCAAACGCCGTTTTTATCGATCCTGTCGATTTTGTACGCTGCAGACAGGTTCATGGGAATTTCCTTCGGGGAAGAACTGTCATTGCCCTGAAAGGCGTCAATTCTGACGTCGAAAAAAATTGTGTTATTGGTGAACTGAACGTTTACCGGATATTGAGCGTTAAAATAAATATATCCACTGGAAACGTTCGCTTCGTCTTTTTGCGCTGCGTTTTTTGCCATCTCGTTATACGCTTCTTCTGGAAGCATATTTTTGGCAATCGTCATAAATACACGCTGATTTCCTCTTAAATCAGCCAGCATGGTTTTACAGGATTCCATAATTGCGGACTGATGAATTGCGATAAAAACGTCTGAATTTTCGGGCGTTTCCGGAACAGGATGCGTGATTATCGGAATGTCGTCTGAAATAAACGCGCTGAACTTGAGCGCATGTTCTGTTGTACTGCAATCAAACGGATCCGGATAAATGCCTCTGGCTCGATACAGCTCCGTTGCCTGCTGGAATCGGGCGTTTGCTTTGACAATCATGTCGCCCACTTCTTTGTTCATGGAGCTTTCGACTCTCGCGCGAGCTTTATATGCAGCTTCGGCGTCTGCCTGAGGCTTTAATTCGTTAATCCGGTTTGTTGCAGCAGACTGAACAAGTCCGCCAGGCGAATTGATGCCGGTTATCGTCGATTTGATTTGTACGTTGGAACGCGCCGGAGGGCTGGTAAGCTGTTTGCCGTCAAAATAAATGTCTTTGACAGCGGACAGTTGATTGTTGGTTGCCGATGTAACGGTAATGTTTCGGGCTTGCGAAACCATGTTTCCGCTGGCTACGCCGTTGAGGATTATGGACAAATTGATTTTATTCGGGTCTGGATTCAGTTTCCCTCTGGTATCTCCAACAGTGCGAATTCTTCCACTTTGCGGTCTGCCGACAATGTATTCTGTTACCTGCTGAGTCTGGTCTACATGTCGATTTAAAAACTTTAATACCAGGTTGTCTGAAACCTGAGCGTAAAAGTTGTACTTCCCCGTTCCGGTTAAACGTCTGACTGTCAGACAAACTTCCGGAGCTTGATGGTTAACTTCCAACCAGCTGACAATTCCGTTAAGCTCTGAAATGGAGTTAAACGTCGACTGGTTTGATTTTTTCAAAATGACAATCAATCGGCTAACAGCTTCTTTCAGATCGTCTGACGGGTCGTAGCCTTCTTCTATCGCCTCCCGCAAATGCATATAGCTGTCAAGGTCTTTTGCAACCTGACGAATCTCCGTTACCTCCAATCCCCACTGATGAGAATGAAAGCGTTCACGAATTCTTTGCAAAGTCTCCAAATTTGGTGACGCCTGATAAACTGTCGTTCGCAATTCGTCCAAAAGCAGGACAGTTCCCCATTTTGCGCCAATTACGCCATTGCTTCGCAAATAGCTGCGAAGTTTATCGACATCCTGACGCAAAGACGTCAGAACTTGCGATAACATTCTCTGACCGGTTATCCCAGACAAAGAGGTTGTCTCTGGCGGATTCTTTTCAAGCCACGAGGCAAGTTCCGGCAACGATGAAATGTTGTTAAGCGTTTCGTTGTTTGACTCTTGCCCATAGGCGGGAAAAGCAAAAAGGATGAACAGCAGCGCGATTACGGCTGCTAAATTCGTGTGGTTCAGTTTCATGGCGGTTTTCGCAGCAAATTGCGTGTGGAGCTGCGGTCTCAAAGGTGAATATCTACGTTGCGACTGACGACTGCGAAAAGCGTCCGTCGATTTAAATAACAATGCGCTTTGTTGAAAAGGCGTGCGTGAGCGCTAATTCAACATCTACAAATGTTCTCATATATTATATCTGAACAGCAGCTTAATCATAGAGGAAAGAAGCCCTAAACCGTCAAAATTTTCGAAAATTTTTAAGATTTTTTTATTTTCTATAGGTAATTTAGGGAACTTTGACTTGAAAATGTAAAACAGATGGGGTAATATTAAGTTAGGAGTGAGGAGGGAGGAGTGAGGAGTTTACGCAAAGCGTTTTATCAATTCCTCACTCCTCACTCCTAATTCCTAACTCACAAATACAACGATTCCAAGACTCCCCTATTGCCTCCCATGACTACATTCGCCGTAATTTTACCTGCTGCTGGTCAGAGTAGCCGTTTTTCCAGCCGTAAATCCGAACTGGCTGAATTTGACAGCCCGCTATTGCGAAAGAAACCGTTTGCAATGCTGGGGTCCGCCGCGGTATGGGTTCACGCCGCCAGAAAGTTTCTCGACCGAAAAGACGTTATTCAGCTCATAATCGCTATTGCTGACGAAGATCGAGCGGAATTCGAGCGGAAATTCCGTTCCAATCTGGTTATCGACGGAATTGAAGTCGTTTCCGGCGGCGCTCAGCGAGCGGATTCCATTCGCAACGCCATGGCGAAAGTCAAAAAAGAGGCGGATTTCGTCTGCGTTCACGACGCCGCTCGTCCGTGCGTGTCGTCTGAACTGGTAGAAAAGGTTTTTGCCAAAGCGGTTCAGACGGGCGCCGCAATGCTCGCCTGTCCTGTTACCGACACGCTCAAACGGGTGGATTCCAAAGGCGTCATTACAGAAACCGTTTCCCGAACCGGGTTATGGGGAGCGCAAACGCCGCAGGTCTTTCGTCGCGATTGGCTCGAACAAGCGTACAATCTCCCGGATGCGTCTTCCGCTACGGACGACTGCATGCTCATCGAACGCCTGGGACACAAAGTCAGCGTTGTCGAAAGCTCTCGCGTCAATCTCAAAATTACAACTCGAGAAGACTTGCAAATCGCCGCCCAGCTTCTGACGCTCAACAAAAAGAAATCCCCACTGGACTTTTTCTAATTGGCAATTTGCAATTTTATTGTCAGACGATAGGCGAGCCACGGGTGTTAATCCGTGGGTATACGACCAATAGACAACGTATTAACAATAGATGATTGAAACTTCGTCCGGGAACTCACGTTCCCGGCTCGCCTGTTGCTTTGCTCAACTCCTCACTCCTAATTCCTGACTAATCCGATACCGCTATGAAAAGAACGTTCCTGTTGATTGTTGTTGTTGTCAGCGTCCTGATTTCAGCTGACGTTTGGGCGAAAGGCCCGGCGATTCTCAAAACGTCTGTAACGGGCGCAGAGTACGACTCCGCCTTGGCGTTGGGGAAAACGCTGTTCCCGGATTTTCAGGAAGTAACGGCAGACAGTCTGTCGGATGCGTCCGTTTTGTGGATTCACTTGGGCGATTCCGAGAAGTACGCTGTCTCTGACACGGACGCTGCCAAGATCAAAGCGTTTGTCGAACAGGGCGGTGGGCTGTTTCTGACCGGGGCGTCGTGGCCGGCGTTGAATCAGCTGGGACTGGAAACCGTTGCACCGCGTCAGCTGGCGGGGAACCACGACCGGAATCCGGGCGCAACGATTCCGCTGCTGCTGAAAAACGGGGCGCAGTCGCCGCTGTTTCGAGGCTTGAAGCGCGGAAACGAGCAGAGACAGAATCGGGCGGCGATCTACTTTTCCGACGGCGGCTATTCCGCTTTTTCGGACTTCCACGCGATTCGACCCCGGGGCGGGACGCTGTTGGCGGCGTCCGCCTTTGGCGACGAAAAGCCGATTTGGGAATACGCTTTGGGCAAGGGGCGAATTGTTACATCCGGCTGGCGTCTGACGTGTTACACGGATAAAAATAACGTCTATTACAGCAACCTCGTTCAGTTCACGTCCAACGTTTTGAACTATCTCCAAATGCCGTCGGCGTGGGTGGAATTGACGCCGTACAATCCCAACGCGACGTTAAATGAACGTCAGATCGCGGCTATGGAACGCGACTTTGAACACGAGGTCGAATCGCTCAAACTGGCGATTAACGACTTGACGGAATCGCACCCGCAAGAATACGTCAACGGTCAGAAGTATCTTGACCAGTTGGCGGCATTGGAAAAGGATTCTGCAACCGTTGCGCCGGACGTTCTGCTTGATCGCTTGGACGCTCTGAAACGTCAGGCGCTGCTGGAAAACCCGCTGCTGAAAAACGTCAAGTCAATTCTGGCGATTCGACGCACGGCGGGGAATTTGGGGCTGCCGTCCAACTGGGCGAGCAATTCCAGCCTTCGTCATACCGGATACGACAACGACATTGTTTCCATTCCGCTTTCTCCACAAGCCGTCCCCAAACCGGAAGACGTCAAAACGGTTTATCGTCCGCAGAGCAATGAATACGTAGGCGAACTCGACTTGCATTTCAACGCTGACCGCTTGATGTTTTCCAAGCCGGACTTGCAGAAAGACGGCGGGAACGGTCGCTGGCAGCTGTTTGAAATCCCGTTGACGGACGACGTTCTTTCAGGACAGGAAACCGTCAGAGCTTGTAAAATCCAGACGATTGACCATGCCGACGTCGACAATTACGACGCCTGTTATCTTCCCGACGGGAGAATCATTTTCACGTCGACCGCGCCGATGGTGGGCGTTCCGTGCGTTCGCGGATCGTCCCATGTTACAAATACGTACGTGCGGTATCCGGACGGGAGAGTGCGTCAACTGACCTTCGATCAGGAACACAACTGGAACCCGACTGTCATGCCCAACGGGCGAATCATGTATCTGCGCTGGGAATACACCGACACGCCGCACGCGTTTTATCGGCTTCTGTTTACGATGAACCCGGACGGGACAAACCAGGTCAGCTATTACGGGAGCAACTCGTACTGGCCCAACTGCATGTTCAACGCCAAGCCGACGCCGGGCGCCGCCAGCCGATTCTACGCGGTTGTCGTTGGTCATCACGATGTCGCCCGCGCCGGGGAGCTGGTTCTGTTTGATACGTCGATAAGCGATTTCGAGGCGGACGGCGCAGTTCAGAAAATCGGTCAGAGAGGGAAAAAGGTCGAAGCGATTCTCAAAGACGGCTTGACGGGCGGGGCGTGGCCAAAGTTCCTTCATCCGTCGCCCTTGTCGGATAAGTACGTTATCGTCGCCTGCAAGCCGTCCCCAACGTCAAAATGGGGCGTCTATCTGGTTGACGTTTTCGACAACTTCGTTCTTCTTTACGAGCAGCCCGGTTACGCGATTTTAGAGCCGGTTCCGTTACAGAAAACGCCGATTCCGCCGGCAATTGTCGACAGAACCAATCCGGAAAGTAAGACCGCAACCGTCTTTCTGGCTGACATCTACGCCGGTCCCGGGCTGAAGGGAATTCGTCACGGGGAAGTCAAACAGCTGAGAATTTTCACGTATAATTATTCGTATCACGGAATGGGCGGACAGGTTGACAGAGTCGGCTTGGACGGTCCGTGGGACATCCGCTCCGTTTTGGGAACCGTTCCGGTTGAGGCGGACGGGTCGGCGCATTTCACCGTTCCCGCCAACGTCCCGATAGCGCTTCAACCGCTGGACGAGAACGGCGCGGCGCTGCAACTGATGCGATCGTGGTTTACCGCCATGCCGGGGGAAGTCGTGTCGTGCGTCGGATGCCATCAAAACAACAACCTCGCTCCAGTTCGACAAAGAACGATTGCCGGGAACCGGCCAGCGTCGAAAATCACGCCGTTTTACGGGCCGGATCGCGGCTTCTCGTTCCGGCGGGAAGTTCAGCCCGTTCTGGACAAATACTGCGTTGGATGTCACACAGACAACCGGGATAAATCCAATCCCGTTTTGGCGGCGGTTCCAGAAACGTTCTCGCTGGAAAACACCGACGACATTCCCATCAAAGCCGGGTCTGAATACTACGGACAGGGAGCGCATTTCTCAACGTCCTATATGAACTTGCGCCGATTCGTCCGCGGGCATACGATAGAATCGGACGCGCACATGCTTTCCCCGCGGGAATTCCACGTATCGACGACTCGCCTGTTCCAGACGCTTCGCAACGACCCGGCGGGGCATTACGGCGCTGCGGATATGCTCTCTCCCGAAGACTGGGATCGATTGACGACCTGGGTCGATATGAATACGCCGTTCCACGGAACGTGGATTGAAATCAGCGGGCATCAACGAACAGACCGTCAAGCGCAGCTGAGAGAAGAGCTTCGCGAGCTGTACAGCGATCTGGTTCAGAATCAGGAAGGCGTTTATAATCCGTACGTTCCCGGGGCGATCGCGCCCGTTCTGCCGCCTAAAGAGAAAATCGACGCTGGACTCAAGGCTCGCGATCCTAATCGAAACCCCGCGCCGACGATTGCTCTTCAGGAACCCTTCGACAGCGCTAAAATAAAAACTGTTACGCTGCCCAACGGCGAGACAATCGAGTTCGTCTACGTACCCAAAGGAACTCTCAACGGTCAGCCGGTCGGCGGATTCTGGATGAGCAAAACGGAAGTAACTAACGCGCAGTTCCACGCCTTTGACCCGAAACACGATAGCCGATACGAGTTCTCCGATTTCCTCGTTTTCAGTTTGACAGACCGGGGATTCCAAACCGACGGCGACGCTCAGCCGGCGATTCGCGTTTCCTGCCAGCAGGCGGAACAGTTCTGCCAATGGCTGACGCAGCAGTTGGAAAAAGACGGCTTTGTATGCTCACTCCCGAAGGACTTGCAATGGACGTACGCCGCCCGAGCGGGATCGACCAACCCGAGATTTTACTACGGTGATATCGACGACGATTTCAGTCTCTTCGCTAACTTGTCGGACTATACGAACCATCACATCTGGACGTACGAGCCGTGGGGCTTGCCGTCCGGCTGCATGTCGGAATGGCGACCGGCAGACGCGCGGTTTAACGATTCCGTTCACGCAACAGCAAACGTCGCGTCGTACAAGCCCAACGCCTGGGGTCTGTACGACGTCCACGGCAACGCGGCGGAATGGCTCAACTGTGACGGCGAGACCGCTTTGGCGGCTGGCGGCTCGTTTAACTCTCGACCGTCTGAAAGCGCGTTCGATTCCCGAATCCCGTACCCGAAAAACCAGCCGGTCTACGACGTCGGATTCAGAATTATTTTGAAATGACGATAGGCGAGCCGGGGTGCGTAAGCCCCCGGAAAAAGCTCACGCAAAGTTCGCAAAGTTCGCAAAGTAATTTAAACGGACGCGAAGCGTTCATCTGGAACCGCTTTAGCGGTTCAATGTTTCTAGCCGTGGGTGAAACCCACGGAAAGGCGAACAAACAAAAAAGATCATCGTCAAAAAACACAAAGAAATGAAAGGCGGCGATTCTCTTGTTAAGAAAATTTAGGTAAAATGTCCCTAATGCAATCCACCCAAGACTTTTCTTTCGGCGCAGGCGTTCCATTTGCCGCCGTCTTTTTAGCGCAAACCTTTTTACAAGCCGTTTTAGCCACCGGCGCAGCCTTTTTAGCTGTTGTCTTTTTTGCCGCCGGCGCAGCCTTTTTAGCTACTTTCTTACATCCAGTCTTGCGACTTTTTGAGGACGATGCCGTTTGACACGACTCTGTTGTTTCTTCTGACGGCGCTGAAGATTCATCTTCGTTACAGTCAGATTGATTTTCTCCCGGATTATTCATTGAACAAATACAACGAAAGCCCAACGTGTTTTCATAAAATCCTTTGGAATTAGATTTTCGCTCTGCAGACCGACATCGCTTTGCCCCAAAATTCCAACTGCCGCCGCGGAAAACGCGGTAAGAACCGCTCAACGGTCCCGTTGGATCTGTTACGCTTTCTTCGTTTGGATAAGCCCCATATTTATCTTCACACCACTCCCAAACGTTGCCATGCATGTCAAACAAACCCCATTCGTTAGGTTCGTAACTGCCAACTGGCGTTGTCTGTCCTTCGTAATAACCTTTGGTTGTCGTTCCGCATGGATAATTGCCGTTACAATTTGCTTTGTCCCCTTTGAGAGCTTTCCCCCAATTATACGCCGTTACACTCCCCGCCCGACAAGCGTATTCCCACTGCGCTTCCGTTGGAAGCTGAACCGGCAAGCCAAGCTCCGTACATTTCATACAGAATTTCTGACAGTTGTTCCACGTAACGCATTCCACCGGGAGATCGTCTCCTATAAAACAACTTGGATTATTTCCCATAATCGCACTCCATTGCATTTGCGTTACAGGCGTTTCCATCATCCAGAAACCGGATGTCAGCGTAACCTGATGCAGTTTTTCGCAGCTATCGCGTCCCTCTTCCGTTTTCGGCGACCCCATCATAAACGTACCGGCAGGGCACCATCTGAACGCAAATTCCACATCGTTGACTGTTACAGTCTTTCTCTCGCCTGCTTTGACGCCCGGGATGGACAAGTCGTGTTTTTTCGCCTCTTTATCAAGCTCGTTTTTCTTGTGTTCCAGGACGCAGGGTCTTTGTTCTTTCCATAAACGTTTGGCTCGAGAATGCGTTTCTTTAGCGCCCCAACCCAGTTCATACTTTTCCAGTTGTCGCAACGGAGCTAAAACTGACGTTTCTGGAAAAGGAGCCGACACGTCATTATAACCCGGCATGAAGGAAAGAATTGTCATAATCGTTTCATTAAAGAAATCATCGATAACGACTTTAATTGTCAAGCTGTTATCCTCAATTTGTTTTTTGACTTTGACAATCGCCTCGTCGCATTTCGTTTGACGATCTCGTTCGACGCGTTCCAATTCCCGCCACGCCTGTTCACATTTCTTGCCACACTGAAACTGTTCGATAAAATCGAAATATTCCTGATAAGGCAGGCTGTCCAAGGAAACGTCGAGGTTGTCCTCCGTACAATCCGGATTGTTTGAAATGCACTCTTCCAACGTTTGGCGCAGATCAGGATCCAAATTTTCCCATGATTTTTCTTTGCGTTCTTTCCACGCCTGAAACTGCGCCTGAGCCTGTTCCAATGCGTTGTTCGCCTGAGCCAAGGATTCGTGCGAAAACGTTTGAAGCTGTTCAATAGCCGTACTCAAGCCTCTGTTTTCCGCCTGGAGGTCAAGCAATTCTTTCGGCAGCGACGGCAGCTGAATCTCGCCAGCTTGAACTGTTTTCTGTTCAACCTGTTCAGGAGTAAACGAAACGTCTATATTATCAATTTCCGGTTTAACAATAACGGCGTCTTGAGACTTTTCCGGCAACACAATTACAGGACGAGGAGGCATTTTTCCTGACAACGCCAGTTCCACTCTGTTGACTAATTCTGTAACTGTTGCCGGCGTTTGCTGTGGAACCTCGTAACGGCTTAAAGACAATAAATGATAACACAGACGGGGATGTTCAAACGGATCAAAAGAGCCTATTTTATACGGGAGTAGAAATTTTTTCGCTTGAAGAGCCGTCGCAACTTCGTTGACAATATCATCCGAACCTTTTACCTCTGGCGTCCAAAATAAAAGCGCCAGCTTACTGTCAACAATTGCCCTCGTCAACGCTTCGCCATATTCCATGCCATAGTTGACCCCAGCGTCATCAATAAAATACGAAATGCCGCGTTTTTTGAGTTCTTCTGCCACCGGCGCAACCAGATCGGCGTTGCAATGTCGATACGAAATAAAGACGTCTCCTGTAACAAGCGGCAACGATTTTATCTCAATCGGCAAAAGGATATCGCCTTCGAGCTTATAAAACGGCGTTTGCATCTTGCCCAACTCCATGGCAGTCTTTTCGACGTTTTTGGTGATATAGCCCACAATCTGAGCAACGCTGTCGAAACGACGATTCAAGGCGTCCAACAAATGCGCCGTAAAGATGCCGTGTTTGCGGCTGTCCCACTCGTAGGCGGCTTGTCCTTCTTTACAGGAATTGAGAATCGCCACGTTGGAGACCAATTCCGGCGATTTTTTCTTTCTATTAAAAACGATGTCTCGAGCGGCGTTTTCCATGACAGACTGGTCGGAGGCGGTAAGAACTTCCGAATCGCCACGGTCTTGAATTTTCTGGCAACAGTCCAGAATCAAACACGTATTTTTCGCCTGAATATTGGAAAGACGACTTTGGAGAGCTTCAAACGACAACCCCAGTTCTTCAATGTCTTCGCTAATCGCGTCCAACGGACAGAAATATCGCTGTCCATTGCGAAATAATCCATGCCCCCAGAACCCGAAAATAAACAGGTCGAGATCCTGGTTCGCCAGCTTTTCCAGATGTTTTTCAATAACGCGCCGATTTATTGGTTTAAACAATCCCGGCTTTTCGTCGGTTAAAAGAATAACCTCGTCGTCAGTAAAACAATAGTTCTGCTTAAGAGAATCCGCTACCGCTTCCGCGTCCTGACGTGCATACTTGAGTTCTGGAAGAATTTGATACTGGTTAATTCCAATTAACAAAGCCTGTTTTTTCATCGATGATTCAGACATGATAATATGTACTCTGAGGGTTGGATGTAATCCGCATTGATTACAGTTAATATTTATATTATAACAAAGAACAAAAAATTAGACAATAGGGGGGAGCTAACAGGCGCCTATTCTCACGCCCTGCCCTTTCCCTCTTTTACGAAAAATTTTCAAATAATCCCTCTACTCTCTTGACATCGCCTCAAAGAGAAATTATATTAATAGTATGTTTGCGAAATTCGCAGGTTTAGTTATTTCATAACCCTTTACTCATATTCCGTTATCATGACTTCCATTTCCCGCAGAGATTTGCTTAAGTCCACGCTGACGACAGCCGCAGGCGCGGCAGCTGGCATGTTTTTATCCCCTCAAAGCGCCAAGGCGGACGAGTCCTCTTTGGGAGGGAAACTGAATTTCGTCGAGGTCGCAGACGAGGTCAATCCGTGCCG
>JAFSMW010000015.1 GCA_017447745.1 Thermoguttaceae bacterium | reverse complement strand
TTATATATTATTGATGAAAATCAGAAATTTACACTAATTCATAAATCCTGCCTGTTAATTCAAAAGATTAAAACCCCTCCCAGCTTTTCAAATTATTTATTGGAGGTTTGTTAGCATGTTTGACGATTATGAAAACCCTGCCACAGAGATTCAGAACGACCAACCTTTAAACCCCGGTTCGGAACAAAACGACGTCGAAAACAACATCGAACGGTTTCTCGATTCCAACGAGGAATTGCCGGAACGTCTGGACGGTTTTGGAGATTCGCCTTCCGGACAGTTCAATAAAAAGAACCGTCCTAAAACGCTTGATCTCAATGACCCGCATACGCTTAATCTTGGCATGACCGGGCAGGGGAACGAACACAACCGTTCTGGAGACAATCGCTATCCGTACGGAAAGGGCTACAATCGAGACGGTCAGCGGTCGTGGAACAATCGAAACAACTATAATCAAAACAGATACGGTTATCAGGATCGGCCGTACGGTCAGGGTCGATACCAAAACCGATACGACGGGCAGAACCGCTATTCAGACAACAACGGCTATTATCAGAATCGAAACAACTATTACTCCGGCAACAACAACTATTCTGACTGCAGCGACAGCGACAGCGCCGATTCTTACGATTCCCAAACGACGAATTCTGATGCGCCCGCCAATTCTGATTCCGATCAAAACTACAACAACGGGTACAACCGAAACTACAACCGCCCGTACAATCGCGGATACAATAACAACTATAACAACAATTACAATAACGACCGCGGTGGATACAATAACCGTCAGTACGGCGGCGGTGGATACAATAACCGTTACAACAACTCCGGGTACAACCGCCAGTATCGGCCGTACAACCGATATCAGTACAATTCCTATTCGTTCAACGACAACGACCCGCTGGCAATGCCGGAAGACACGCCGCGTCCGCCGCGCAAGCCCAAGCCGTACGAGGTCAACCCGAACGACATCGATGAAAATCTCTTGAAGGACGACCCGATTGATCTGGAAGCCGAGCCGTTAAGCTTGGCGGAAGAGCTGGCGGAGGAAATCAATCATGGGCGTCAGGACGAGGACGAGTTCGACAAGATCTACAAAAAGTTGCGGGAAACCAACTTCAACAACCTGGCGGACTTGCAGAAGCTGTCTATGTCTGAGCTGATTGAAGTCGCCCGTAAGGAAAATCTGGAAGTCGTCGACGAGGAAGGCGCGCAGCGTCAAGACCTGATTTTCCGCATTCTCAAGGAGCGAATCAAGCTCAACGGGTTGATTTACGGAGAAGGCACGCTGGAAATTCTGCCAGACGGGTTCGGGTTCCTCCGGTCTGCCGATTACCATTACATTTCCTGCCCGGACGACATCTACGTTTCTCCCAGCCAGATCCGCCGATTCGGCTTGAAAAACGGCGTTACCATTTCCGGACAGATTCGTCCGCCAAAGGAAAACGAGCGGTATTTCGCGCTCCTTCGCATTGAGGCGATTAACTATCGCGAGCCGAACGAGCTGGTGCGTCACAAAGATTTTGAAGACCTCACCGCCATCCACCCGACGGAACGCATTAAAATGGAAACGACGCCGGACGAACTCAATACGCGCGTTACAGACCTCATCACCCCACTGGGGTTCGGTCAGCGAGCGTTAATCGTCAGCCCGCCCCGCGCCGGCAAAACCATTCTCATGCAAAAGATGGCGAAAGCGGCGTTGCGAAACTACCCCGACCTGTACGTCATCATGCTTTTAATTGACGAGCGCCCGGAAGAAGTGACAGACATGGAACGCCAGGTCAAAGGACCCAACTGCGAAGTCATTTCGTCTACGTTTGACGAGACGTCGTCGCGTCACATTCAGGTGTCAGAGATCGTTCTCGAAAAAGCCAAGCGCATGGTCGAATACGGTCGGGACGTTCTGATTTTCCTGGATTCCATCACCCGCCTGGCGCGGGCGTGGAATGCGGAATGTCCCACCGGCGGCAAGATTATGTCCGGCGGCGTCGACGCCAACGCTCTGCAAAGCCCCAAACGATTCTTCGGTTCCGCCCGACGCGTTGAAGAAGGCGGCTCGCTGACGATTGTCGCCACGGCTCTTGTCGACACCGGCAGCCGCATGGATCAGGTCATTTTCGAGGAGTTCAAAGGGACAGGCAACATGGAAATCGTTCTCGACCGATCCCTTGTCGACCGCCGCATCTGGCCCGCCATCGACATCAACGCCTCCGGCACTCGACGAGAAGAGATGCTTCGCAACCCGCAGGAACAGGCGAAGATTTCGGCTCTGCGCCGCGTCCTGTCGGAACTCAACCCCTGCGACGCCATGGAAGCGCTCACATCCCGTCTGGAAAAGACGGAAACCAACGACGAGTTCCTGGAAAACATCCACGAAGGCGCGGATTTATAAGCTTATAAGCGATTCTGAACATTCCCTCATATTGAGAATATGACAATCCAACTTGAACTCCTTGACGAAGAGCGTTTGCCGGAATTCAAAAAAGAAATGCAGCGAGCGTTTCAGCTTGGCGCGGAGGCGGAACTCGGCAGCGATTACATGGAAGTGTTGCCGGAAGCCGATATTGACCAATCTCTCAATTCCGATGGCGCGATTGCGTACGCCGCGGTCGAGAACGGCGAAATGGTCGGCGGCGCGATTGTCGTTATTAACGCCCAAACTCAGCATAACCATCTGGATTTTCTCTTTGTCAAAGTCGGACGGCAGAGCAAGGGCGTCGGTCGGTCAATTTGGGCGGAAATTGAACGGCGTCATCCAGCGACAAAAGTCTGGGAAACCTGTACGCCGTATTTCGAAAAGAGAAATATTCATTTCTATATTAACCGGTGCGGATTTCACGCCGTTGAACTGATGGTTGAGAAACACCCGGAAGAGCATAGCCCCGACGGCAAAGCTCATCCGGAACGCGGCGACGACCTGATGTTTCGTTTTGAAAAGCAGATGTCCCCGCCCGTCAGTTTTTGCTTCTGCGATTTAAAACCGCCTGCCGAGGACTGCTTCTAATTCCGATAAAATCCTCGCCTAAAGGTTAATTTTTACCAGCGAACATTCGACATATCTTTTTCGGTGAATGTATTCCTCCCCCAATATTTTGTCTAAATTCGTCGCCTTGGGGATGGGATATCTCCATCCCCAAACGTCGTCGCGGTCAATTTTTTTATCAAACCAATCCAGCAAGTCCCAGTTTGGAGCGTTGCCTAAATAATCGTCAATGAGAGAGTCGACGTCGTCTTGAAACCCGTCGTAATGACTTCCATTCTCTCTCAAAGCGCCGTCGAATTTCACTCCGATGTGCCACAATTCATGTATTAACGTATCGATTTTTTGTTCGAAAGATTCTTTAAAAAACCAGGGAAAGTAAATCCTCATCATGTATGACGCAATCTTTTTTGACGGCGTCTTAAGGCGCTGCGCTTTGATTCCCAGTTGATCCGCTAACGACCCCGGCTTTGGCTTGCAGCCTACCATGACGGCAATGCGTCTGAAACGCGCGTTCTTTCTGGAATACGCCGCCGAATAAGCGATTCGCGTCGGGTCAATATGCTTGAACTGCGGAACCTTTTGGCAAATGTCGATACAAACCCGTTCGATGTGTTGTGTGTAGTTGATCATTTTTCGATTAAAGCTGTTGTAACAATCTGAATAGAAACGTTACGCCCAAAGAGCGTTTCTTTGAGCGTAAGATTTATAGTCCTGCAAGACGGCAGGACTGTCGAATGCGAGACAGTATAACACAGATTTTTAGTTTGTGTTAAATTTTAAATCACTTTTTTCGAATTTTTCGAAAAATTTTTCTGGCGTTTGCGCCGAGCAGAGGTTCTTTCGGAGAGCGAGAGGGAAACGAAGCGGAACTCTCGCTTTAGAGTGCGACGGCTTGCCGTCGCCTTTATCGAAAGATGTTTTAATCTACGCGAGCTAACGCTCGCTAAAAAAAGCGAGAGCTTTGCTCTCGCACTCCGATAGATTCTAATTGTATCCCGAAACCAGCTTGAGCAGCGCGTTGCAGACGGTCGTTTCTTCGCAGACGACCATGTCGGCGCCGGCGCGCTGAAGCAGTTTGATATTGAGATTGTATCTAACCCGGCAGAGAATTGAGCAGTCCGGGTTCATGTCGTGACAGGCGCGGACAATGTCCAGAGCCGCCATGTCGTCTGGAATGGTAACGAACACGGCAGACGCCTTTTCTATTCCCGCCTTTGTGAGAATGTCCGGCTTGGTGGCGTCGCCGCTGATAGCGGTAATTCCCTCTTGAGCGAATCGATAGACGTTGATAGGACTGTAGTCTACAACGCTGACAATTTTGCCCATCGTTTCCAGTCGGGCGGCAAGAAGCGTCCCGATGTGTCCGATTCCAATTACGATAACGTGATCGAGCGATCCGGAATCGAGCGCCTGTTGAATCGGGGATTTGGCTTGAACGTCGTCTGACGGTTCGACGTCTGGCTTGGATATCCAAACGCCGACTTTGACAAGGTGCGGCGTGATAACCATCGACGCGACCGACAGGAACAGAATCACGTGGTACGGGACGTCGGCGATCATCTTGTTATTGGACGCAACCAGCAAAAGCATAAACGCCAATTCACCGACCTGCGCCATGCACAAGCCGTATCCAACCGCAGAACGGTTTTTAAATCCGCAAATCTTCAGCGCGCCAGCTGCTGCAATCGTCTTTAACAGAATAACAGCAATCAAACTGCCAAAGCAGAGCAGGGGGTGCGTCTGGAGAATGTGGAAGTCCATCAACATTCCCAGCGAAATGAAGAACATGGCGGAAAACGATTCGCTAAACGGCTCGAACAAGGCTTCAATCTGAGACGTGAGTCGGTTTTCGCCCAGTACGATGCCCGCCGCCAGAGCGCCCAGCGCCGGGGTCAAGCCGAGCAGAACCGCCAGCGAGCACAGCCCCATCAAAATGGCTAAAACCAGCGCGATGAGCAGCTGTTTTGCCCGCATTTTGGCGAGCTTGGCAGCGAAATATCTCATCATGGCGATTTTGCCCAGAACGACAATCACACAGAAAATAATCGTCTTGATTGTCATGCCGACCCAGTACATAACGTCCGGAGACGACTCGCCGGATAGTACCGGAACGAGCAGCAGCATCGGAACGAGGGCGACGTCCTGAAAAAGCAGAACCCCCAGCGTCCCCTTGGCGCGGTGTGACGAAGCGACGCCTTCGTCCTGTAAACTCTTGTACGCCAGAGCGGTCGAAGACAGCGAAAAAACGAATCCGACCAAAATACTGATTCCCCAGCCCCAGCTGGCAAGGAAATGAAAGAACAACGCTGTCGGAACGCCGGTGAGCGTCATCTGCAGCGCCCCGCCGACGAACATGTATTTCGACATCGCCGCCATTTTATCGAGCGTGAATTCCATGCCGATGGAGAACAAAAGCAGCAAGACGCCGAATTGCGCGATGCACTCCATAACGGTTTTGTCGATGACTTCCATCTGCTCGTCCTTGGTTTCGACGACTATTTCTTCCGCGGTCGTGGCGTCCACGTTTTTGTGTACTTCCCGTTTAATCTTGCTGATTTCCGCAGACTTGGACGTGATATTTGA
Organism: Thermoguttaceae bacterium; assembly: GCA_017447745.1. Classification (GTDB taxonomy): domain Bacteria; phylum Planctomycetota; class Planctomycetia; order Pirellulales; family Thermoguttaceae; genus RUG11551. The sequence goes on along the minus strand of JAFSMW010000015.1, from coordinate 17,001 downwards.
ACCAATCAACCCGAAGCAGTCCTGACCGATAATCGCTCCGACGAGCATATATCCGATTAACAGAGAAACGTTCAATCGTTTGCAAATCCAGCCAACGATAAAACCGGCGAACAAAATTACGGTCAGGTGGAATAAAATTAAATGCGGCATGATTATAATGAGGCAGTAGGCAAGAGGCAGTAGGACGCAAGCGCATCGAAAACTACTGTCTATTGCATCTTGCCTTTTCTCGATCTATCAGATGTCTGTCGATATTTCCAGCTTTCTCCATCTCCATGGATTGACTTTTGATTTCTTTCCTATATAATAAACAAATACAAAGAAATTGCAATCCCAATTTTGCCCATTTTACAAATTAAGGTCTAAAAAGATGAAAGTAGTAGCATTCAACGGCAGTCCCCGGCGAGACGGAAACACGTACACCCTGCTGACAAAGGTTCTCGAACCGATTCAGGCGGCGGGTATTGAAACGGAAATCGTTCAGATTGGCGGTCAGATGGTTCATGGCTGTACGGCGTGCATGTCGTGCCGAAACCAGACGCCCGGCAAATGTATTTTTGACGACGATTTCGTCAACCTCTGCGCTGACAAGTGCCGCGAGGCGGACGCGATTATTATCGGCACGCCGACGTATTATTCAGACGTCTCGACGGAAGTCAAGGCGTTTATCGACCGCGTCGGATACGTTCTCGGTCCCGAGGGCGCGCTGAAGCACAAACCCGCCTGCGGAGTCGTTGCCGTCAGACGCGGCGGCGCAACGCACGCCGTCGATACGATCAACCATTTCTTCATGCTCAACAACATGTACATCGTCTGCGGAACGTACTGGAACATGGGCTACGGACGCAACAAAGGCGAATGTCTCGACGACGCCGAAGGACTCAGAAACATGCAAGCTCTCGGGGAGAATATGGTCTGGATTCTGGAAAAGATCGGGAAATAGTACCGGACGAATATAGTTCCAATATAGTCAAGTTTAGAACGCAGAGTGCGCAGACTCCTCGCAGAGAGCGCAGAGACAAGCGAACATGTGTCATTTACGCCTGATTCTCAGGCTATGACACGATGTCCGCTTGCGATTTTAAAAAATTTAAATTATTCGGGCGGGAATCGTGGCGTAGCTAACGTAGTTTGCGTCGTCGCCACATTCCCAGCCCGTCTGCGTATTCTGCGAGTAGTCTGCGGTCTCTGCGTTCTTTATCTCTTTTTGCAGGCAAATTTTGAGCTCTTTTTTTTCTTGAAATATCATTAATAAGGTATTGACGATTATCCCTGCTTGTGGTAAACTCAAATGCAGACAGGGTTCGCGTAAATATTTTTATATTGTACGCTGAACCAGTTTGCGTTTGTCGGATGACCCTTTTTCTCTAACCCAAGGAGCGAATTATGCTTTCCCGCAGAACTTTTCTCAAAACCGGAGCCGCCTCCGTCCTGGCTGCCGGCGCGTTTACAAACCTGGTTTCTGCCGCAGCGGAACCCGCAAAAGAAGGACAACTCATTTGGGGCAATATGCTCAACCTCGGTCACAACATGTGGGGCGACTCCCCAACCGCCTACACGCCCAAAAGCGACAAACTGCTCTGTCAGGACGCGATCTGGGAAAAAATCACCAACGAGATGCAAGCCGCCGGTTTGAACCTTCTTCTGATCGACATCGGCGAAGGCATTCAGTACCAGAGCCACCCGGAACTGGCGATTCAAGGCTCATGGAGCATCGAAAAACTCCGGAAAGAGCTCAAACGCCTGCGCGGAATGGGCATCGAACCGATTCCGAAGCTCAATTTTTCCGCCTGCCACGACACCTGGCTGGGCGAGTATTCCCGAATGCTGTCGACAAAGAAATATTACGAGGTTTGCGCGGATCTGATTAAAGAAGTCTGCGAAATCTTCGACACGCCGCGGTTCTTCCATCTCGGCTACGACGAAGAAACGGCGGGGCATCAGTCCAGTTACGAGTACGTCGTGATTCGCCAGGGCGAACTGTGGTGGCACGACTTTCTTTTCTTCGTCGATACGGTCAACAAGCAGAACGTCCGACCGTGGATCTGGTCTGATTATTACTGGCATCATGCTGACGAATTCCTCAAGCGCATGCCGAAATGCGTTCTTCAGAGCAACTGGTACTATGGCGCGGAATTCGATATTGAAAAGCTCAAGACAACCAACGAATTCACTGCCAAGCGGGTGCAGACGTACATCGACTTCGACAAGGCGGGCTTCGATCAGGTTCCGACCGGCTCGAACTGGTCAACCGACGTCAACTTCGGCGGCACGGTCGAGTTCTGCACGAAGAACGTCTCAAAGGAACATTTGAAGGGATTCCTTCAGACGCCGTGGCACGCGACGACGGAAAATTTCCTTGAACACCACCTCAAAGCGATAGCGCAGGTCAAAGCCGCAAAAGACGCGCTGAAGTAAACGTCGCGTTCCCGTTAAATCCATAAACTTTTATCCCCGAAAACCATTACTATGAAAAAAGCTATTCTTCGTTCATACGCGCAGCTGCTGGCGCAAAAGGGTCTCAACGTTCAGCCCGGCCAGAACGTTTTAATTACCGCAGAACTGGATCAACCGGAATTTGTTACAATGTGCGTTGAGGAATGTTACAAGCTCGGCGCGCGTAGCGTTATTGTCGACTGGACGCATCAGCCGGCGACGAAGCTGCACTGCGATTACCGCTCTCTGGAAACGCAGTCCAAGCTGGAAGACTGGCAGCTGGCGCGCTGGCAGTGGCAGGTAGACAACCGCCCCGCCAAGCTGTTTATCGAGTCGGACGACCCGGACGGACTGGCTGGCGTCGACCAGGAAAAACATTCCAAAGCCACCGCCGCCGTTCGTGCTGCAATTAAACCGTATCGAAACCAGATGGACAACCATTATCAGTGGTGCATCGCGGCAGTTCCCGGCAAGGCGTGGGCGAAAAAGATGTTCCCCGCCCTCCCGGACGACGAAGCGGTTCTGCGCCTGTGGGACGCGATTCTGTCAACAGCGCGCGCTGCAGACGGCAACGGCGTAGAAAACTGGAATCAGCACAACGCCGAACTCGTCGAGCGGTACAATTACCTCAACTCGCTGGGAATCCGGTCGCTGCATTATTCTTCGTCCAACGGAACGGACTTCACCGTCGGGATGATTGAAAACGCCCTGTTCTCCGGAGGAAAAGAGACGACTATCGAAGGGATCGAGTTCAATCCGAACATCCCGTCGGAAGAGATTTTCATTTCTCCCAAAGCCGGTGAAGCTGAAGGGATTCTCTACGCGACCAAGCCGCTTTCGTGGAACGGCGCGCTGATTGAGAACTTCTGGGTTAAATTCGCAGACGGGCATGTTGTTGACGTCGGAGCGAAAAAGAACGAGGAACTGCTACGAAAGATGATTTCCATGGACGAAGGCGCCTCTCGGCTGGGCGAAGTCGCGCTCGTGCCGTTCGATTCCCCGATCAACAACACCGGGCTGCTGTTCTACAATACGCTGTTCGATGAAAACGCCTGCTGTCACGTCGCGCTGGGATTTGGGTTCGGCAACTGCCTCAAAGGCTACGAAACCATGACCATCGAAGAAATGCACGCCGCCGGAATCAACGACTCGATTATTCACGTCGATTTCATGATCGGGTCGCGAGATTTGAACATCGTCGCCACAACCGCCGACGGAAAAGAAGTCGAGATCTTCCGCAACGGCGCCTGGGCATAGCGGCAATAAAACCACGCAGCGGTTAATAAGACTGGGAAATAGCTGGGAACTTCTGGGAGAGCGCTGGGAGACGAGTGAGATTTCCCAGCAATTCCCAGATTTCTCCCAGGAAATTCCCAGATTTCTCCCAGTTTTTTCGGGTCGCTGGTTAATGCGGCGTCAAGCCGCCGCATTAACCGACGCAAGCGATTCTCTATTTTTCTATATCGTCCCCAGATCCCTCTGCTGTTGCGGGTTTGGGTTCTTTTGGCGCAGCAAGCAGCGATGCGATAATTCCAAACGCCATCGCGAGGACAATCACGCCGAGGGAAAGCCAAGTAACAATTTCTTTGTTAGCTTTGACGAAAGTCAATTCTCCGACGCACATCTTAAAGCTGACAAACAGCAGAATGACGATAAGACTGTACTTCAGACAATGGAACCTGCTCATCATTGCAGCAAGAGCGAAGTACAAAGATCGCAACCCAAGAAGGGCGAATATATTGGACGTAAATACCAAAAACGGGTCGCGAGTAATGCCGAAAATGGCGGGAATGGAGTCGACGGCGAAAATGACGTCGCTGGTTTCAATAACAAGCAGAGCCAAAAACAACGGGGTCATCATCAACACGCCGTTCTCGCGGCAGAAAAAATGTTCGCCGTTGATTCCTGACGAAACCGGCAAGATTTTTCGCGCCATCATCACTATTGGGTTTTTGTCCGGGTTGACTTGCTCATTGCTTGAAAGCAGCATTTTAACGGCTGTAACAAACAACATTCCAGCAAAGAAGTAAATCATCCAGCTAAAGTTGATCAGCAGTTCCGCGCCGAGGAAGATCATCAAACCGCGAAGAATCAACGCGCCCAAAATTCCCCAGAACAGAACCCGATGCTGGTAAATCTGGGGAATGGCAAAGTACGAGAAAATCAGACTAATAACGAAGATGTTGTCCAACGACAGAGATTTCTCGACCAGGTAACCGGTGAGATATTCAATCGCAGCGGTTTTTCCTCGTTGTGGGTCATATTCGCCAATCTGAAAAGAGGAGTTGTTCGCCGCCGGCGTTTGATCATTGACAACAGACGCTCCTGTTGTAGGCGCTTGTTCATTTGCATGGTGATAATGTTCGTCAATTCCCCCAATATCGTATGCGTAAATGTAGAAAACAGCCACGTTGAACAGCAGCGCCATGACAATCCAAACCGCCGTCCAGCCAAGAGACTCGCGAATGCCCATCACGTGCGCTTTTCGATTAAATACGCCCAAATCGAGGGCAAGCATAATAAAAACGATGCCTAAAAAACCAAGCCAAAGGTAAAGTTCCATAATATAATCCTGAATTGTACGTTTAGCGAACCTGGGAAAGAACCGATCCCTCGCCCGAGTTAAGTTCGCAATAAGAATTTAATCGACATTATACAGAAAATGATTTTTTTGGCAATAGAGAAAATGGATACGTTCATCTCAAGATGAGCGCTTTGCGTGTAATCAGTCATTACTAATTACTCATTACTAATTAACTCCCCCCCTGCCAAATTGGCGCTCTAGTATACAGATTGTTCTGTTAAATATACTATAAATCGTAAATCTTTGCGCTATTTTAGTTAAATTATCTATCTTTTCGAAATTCGAGTCCATTTTGGCGGTATTTTGTATTGGCATAAAAATTGCAGATAAGAAACGATATTGTTTACTTTGACAAATTTGTAATGGGCGTCGACATTTGCGAGTTGGATATAAATTAATAGAAGTTATTAATTTCAGATCGCAAACGATCGGCAAATCATAAATCAAAATTCAAGCATTTAAGGAGGAAGCGCTGTGGCAAAACAGATGGCTTTTGATGACAAGGCTCGTCAGCCGATATTGGCGGGCGTTCAGAAACTGGCTCGCGCGGTAAAAAGTACGCTCGGACCGCGTGGTCGAAACGTCGTATTGGATAAAGGCTGGGGTTCCCCGAGAGTAACCAAAGACGGCGTAACGGTCGCCAAAGATATTGAACTTGAAGATCCGGAAGAAAACCTCGGCGCTCAGCTGGTTAAAGAAGCCGCGTCTAAAACAAACGACGTTGCTGGCGACGGTACAACAACGGCAACAGTTTTGGCGGAAGCGATTTATACGGAAGGTTTGAAGAACGTTGTCGCAGGGGCAGACCCGATGTCCTTGGCTCGCGGCATTGCCAAAGCGGCAGAAGCTGTCGCGGCGGAAATCGAAGCCAACGCCAAAAAGATTGATGAAAAGAGCAAAAAAGAAATCGCCCAAGTCGCCTCCCTTGCTGGCAACAACGACCCGGCTATTGGAGCAATTCTGGCGGAAGCGTTTCTTAAAGTTGGCAGAAACGGCGTTATCACCGTTGAAGAAGGCAAAGGATTTGAAACTGTTGTCGAAGTCGTCGAGGGCATGCAATTCGATCGCGGATACCTTTCTCCTCATTTCGTCAACAACGAAGAAAAGCAGCTGGTTGAATTCGACAACCCGCTCATTCTCATTTACGAAGACAAAATTTCCAACGTCAAGGCTCTCATTCCGATTCTGGAAGCCGTCAGCCAAACCGGCAAACCGTTGGTAATCATTGCTGAAGATATTGAAGGCGACGCTCTGGCGACTCTGGTAGTCAACAAGATGCGCGGCATTCTCAACGTCGTAGCGATCAAGGCGCCGGGATACGGCGATCGTCGCAAGGCGATGTTGGGCGACATTGCCACTCTCACCGGCGGACAAGCTATTTTCAAAGACCTGGGCGTCAAGCTGGAATCAATTCAGATTTCTGACCTCGGCAGATGCAAAAAGATTATCGTTGCGTCTGACAAAACGACAATCGTCGACGGCGCCGGCGACAAAGAAGCCATTGCCGGTCGAGCGGAACAGATTCGCGCTGAAATCGAAAAGACGACCAGCGACTACGATCGCGAAAAGCTGCAGGAACGCTTGGCGAAACTGGCAGGCGGCGTAGCTCAGATTAAAGTCGGCGCGACCACCGAAACGGAAATGAAAGAACGCAAGTATTTGCTTGACGACGCCAAAGCTGCAACTGCCGCTGCGTTGGACAAGGGCATCGTTCCTGGCGGCGGCACAGCTCTGCTGCGTTGCGCTGCGGTAATCGATTCGCTCAAACTCAAGGGCGACGAAGCTCTTGGCGCTCAGATTCTCAAACGCGCCTTGTCAGCTCCTACTCGCGCCATTGCAGAGAACGCCGGAGTCGACGGCGGCATTGTCGTCAGCCGCGTTCTTCGCATGAAGAATTTCGCCGAAGGCTACGACGCCGACAAAGACTTGTACTGCAACCTCATCGAAGCAGGCGTCATTGACCCGGTTACGGTTGTTCAAACCGCTCTGACAAACGCTGCGTCTGTCGCCGGGTTGCTGCTGACAACAAGCTGCTCCATTACCATCATTCCGAAGGAAGAACCGGAAGCCCCGGCTGGCAATCCCGGTATGGGTGGAATGGGCGGCATGGGCGGAATGCCTGGCATGATGTAATAGGGAGTGGAAACGAAAAGCAGACGCGAAAGCGTTCCGCTAGAACCGCTTTAGCGGTTCAATAATAATAGCCGTGGGTGAAACCCACGGAACGAGTGGTAAGTTGTTAGTACGCAAAGCGCTCTTACCACTTACAACTAACCACTTAGTTTTTCGTTCATAATCAACAATACATTCAGGAGATTACAATATAATGGCTAAGTTTTGCTTGAAACCGTTGGAAGATCGCGTCGTTGTCGAACCGAAAGAAGCTGAATCCGTTACCGCTGGCGGCATCGTTCTGCCGGACAACGCCAAAGAAAAACAGCAGCGTGGAACCGTTATCGCCGTTGGCCCGGGCAAACTGCTCGAAGACGGAACGCGCGCTGAAATGTCCGTTGTCGTTGGCGACGAAGTCATTTACGGCAAGTATGCTGGAAACGACATCACCGTTGACGGACAAGACATCAAAATCCTTCGCGAAGACGACATTCTCGCCAAGGCGATTAGATAACCCGGGAGGCAAACGCTGCAGCGTCGGCAGGACGTAAATCCTTCTTCCTGCCGAAAGCTGAACGTTAATCAAAACAATTCAGAATACTCAATCAAGAGGAATACAAACAATGGCTAAACAATTGCTTTTTGACGATAAAGCCCGTCAGGCGATGCTTCGCGGGGTAGAACAACTGGCTGACACGGTCGCTGTTACAATGGGTCCGACCGGTCGCAACGTCATAATGAACAAATCCTACGGCGGACCGCAGGTAACAAAAGACGGCGTAACAGTCGCCAGAGAAATTGAACTTGAAGATCCCTTTGAAAACATGGGCGCCAAGCTGGTCAATGAAGTCGCTCAGAAAACCGCTGATCTGGCAGGCGACGGCACAACGACCGCTACGATTCTCGCTCGCGCCATCTTCAAGGAAGGGCTTCGCAACATCGCCGCCGGCAGCAATCCAACTGCCATTCGCCGCGGCATCGACAAAGCCGTTCAGGCGGCTGTCGAATACTTGTACAGCATTGCAAAGAAAGTTACCAAAAAGGAAGAAATCGCCAACGTCGGCGCCATTTCCGCCAACAACGACCGAGAAATCGGCAATCTGCTGGCTGAAGCAATGGAAAAAGTCGGCAATGACGGCGTTATCACGCTGGAAGAAGGCAAAACTGCTGAAACGACGTACGAAATCGTCGAAGGCATGCAGTTCGACAAAGGATTCCTTTCTCCGTACTTCATCACCAATGCGGAAACAATGGCGTGCGAAATGGAAAACGCTCTCGTTCTCCTTCACGAAAAGAAGATCAGCAATCTTCGCGACTTGCTCCCGCTGCTGGAAAAGGTTGTTTCCTCCGGCAAACCGCTGTTGATCATTGCTGAAGACATCGACAGCGAAGCTCTTACCGCGTTGGTTGTCAACCGCCTCAAGGGCATTCTCAACGTCTGCGCCGTCAAGGCTCCGGGCTTCGGCGATCGCCGCAAGGCTATGCTTCAGGACATCGCCATCATGACCGGTGGAACCGTCATTTCCGAAGACCTGGGCGTCAAGCTGGAAAACGTTACATTGGAAATGCTCGGAACCGTCAAGTCGGCGACGATCAACAAAGATTCGATTACCATGATTGGCGGCGGCGGAAAGAAAACCGACGTTAAGAAACGAATCGACCAGCTTCGTGAAATGATCGAACACACCGACAGCAACTACGACAGAGAAAAGTACCAGGAACGTCTGGCGAAGCTGTCCGGCGGCGTTGCCGTGATTAAAGTCGGCGCCAATACCGAAGCGGAAATGAAGCAGAAAAAAGACCGCGTCGACGACGCTCTGCACGCCACTCGCGCCGCAGCAGAAGAAGGCATCCTGCCCGGCGGCGGAACCGCTCTGATTCGTTGCAAAGCCGCTGTTCTTAAAGCTCGCTCTTCCGCTCGCGGAGACGAAAAGATCGGCGTTGACATCATCGCCAGCATCCTTTCCAAACCGCTGGAACAGATTGCAGCCAACTGCGGAAAAGACGGCTCTGTTATTGCTGACATGGTTGCTGAACAGGAAGGCTCCATGGGCTACAACGCCGCAACAGACGAGTTTGTCGACATGTTCAAAGCCGGCATTATTGACCCGCTGAAAGTCGTTCGCTGCTCGCTGGAAAACGCCGCGTCCATCGCCGGTCTGATGCTCACGACGGAAACAATGATTACGGATCTGCCTAAAAAGAAGGAAGATCAGATTTCCGACAGCGTCAAATAATTACAATAATCAACCGTTCATTCTCTCCTGATGAACGGTTACGAATTCGTTCAGCCCGTTATATTCCAGCCGTCAACTTCATCGGTTAGATTGTAACGGGTTGAATTTATAGCAAACCCAATATAACGCAATTACAGGTATGGCGACCAAACGCGATTATTACGAAGTACTGGGCGTAGATAAAAACGCAGATCAGGCAACGATTTCTGCCGCATACAGAAAACTGGCGATGCAGTACCATCCGGACAGGAATCCGGGCGACAAAGAAGCCGAAGCCAAATTCAAGGAAGCTGCTGAAGCGTACGACGTGTTACACGACGCTGAAAAGCGCGCTCGATACGATCAGTACGGTCAAGCCGGCTTGAACGGAGGCATGGGCGGCGGAACCCAGTTCCACGACGTCAGCGATATATTTGAGGCGTTTGGAGACGTCTTCGGTTTCGGAGATTTGTTTGGAGGCGGGCGAGGTTATGGGGGACGTCAACGACCGCGCCGCGGCGCCGATGTACGCTGTCTCGTTCAGCTGACTCTGAATGAAGCCGCTAACGGAGTCAAAAAGACGGTTTCGTTTCATCGCCATGAACACTGTCAAAACTGCTCTGGATCCGGATCCAAACCCGGTTCGGAACCGCAAACGTGTCCATACTGCAACGGACGAGGGCATATTATTCAATCGCAGGGATTCTTCTCAGTTCAAACAGTCTGTCCGAACTGTCACGGTACCGGAAAGGTTATTACAGATCCCTGTCCGGATTGTCGTGGCAGCGGTTTAACGGCAAAAACTGTCGAACGTGAGATCGAAATCCCGGCTGGAGTTGACAACTCCACTCAAATGAGAATCCAGGGCGAAGGCAATCCGAGTCCAAACGGCGGACCAAATGGAGACTGTTTCGTCAGCATCCAAATTTTGGAACATCCGATTTTCACTCGCGACGGAAACAATCTGGAATGCAGAGTTCCAATCAGTTACGCTCAGGCGGCTCTGGGAGCGACAATCGAAATTCCCACTTTAGACGGTACGCAACCGTACGAAATTCCAGCAGGAACTCCAACCGGGAAAGTTTTTCGACTTAAAGGAAAGGGAATGCCTGAACTTCGTTCCAGCAGAAAAGGGGATTTATTGGTGCAAGTTTATATCGACGTGCCTAAAAAACTCACCAAAGAACATGAAGAAGTTCTTCGGAAGCTGGCGGAAATTGAAGAAGTCAACGTTTCATCCGGAAGAAAAGGCTTTTGGGATACAATTACCTCGCTATTTAAAAAGTAGAACAGTTCGGGGAATAACAACAATTCATAAAACGTTTTTTGGAACTCATTTAGGAAAGACGATTCCCTTTTGAGCCTGTTCCATTGCGTTATAATTTCATTAAAAAGGAGATGATTATATATGTCGCATTTTAAGAATCGTTCCAATAACGATAATCAGAAGAATGACAATCCAGCTGATCAGCAGCAGACGCCGGAAGAACAGCAGTCCAGGCAAGAGAATTCCGGAAACGCTTCTGACGATCTGGAAGTCGATTTCGGCGACGCCTTTGACGACGGCGCTGAAGAACCTGTCAAGGAAGCTGAAGACGAGCTGTCCGCTCTGAAAAGGGAACTGGCGGAAGCGAAAGACAAAACGCTTCGCACGTTCGCAGAGCTGGAAAACTTCCGCAAACGTTCCGCTCGAACGCTTCAGGACGAATTGAAGTATGCGAACATGTCGCTCATTCGTGACATGCTTCCCGTCATGGACAACCTGCTTCGCGCTATTGACGCTGCTGAAAAGCAGGATCAATCCGGAGAACTGACAGAGCAGGGCAGGGGGCTCCTGGCAGGCGTCAAGATGGTAGTCGAGCAGTTCAATACGGTTTTGGGCAAACACAACTGCACGCCGATCGAAGCGATCAATCAACCCTTTGACCCCAATTTCCATCAGGCGATTACTCAAATGCCAAGCGCCGATGTCGAGCCGAACACGGTCATCATGGAAACCCAAAAGGGCTACGTCCTCCACGACCGCGTCGTTCGCCCCAGCCAGGTTATCGTCAGCTGCGAAGCGCCAAAAGAGTAACGCCGACTGTTAATTAAGAGATTCTTTTGAATAGCAATCCCCTCACTTTCGAGGGGATTTTTTATTAATCAAAGACTCGCGCAAACTCTCCGCACACCCGGCGCTCGGCAGTCCCATGCCGCACCGAACCGTCGGAAGTGTGCATGCCCAAATGACGAAGCTGAAAACCTCCCCCGGATGTAGCCCGTCCCCGGGCTACAACTTGACGGCGCCGCCGTCAAGAAAATGCGGAAGCCTCCAAAAATCTTTTTCGCAGAAAAGCCCCTCTGCTCTGCGGGTTCGCGGACATCCTGTCCGCCGAAGTATATTTAACACGAAGAAAACGAAATAATGTTCAGATAAGACATAAAAAAACGCCCCACAGGGAGGCGTAAAGGACGCTATTAGCGGAGCCTTGCAGGATTAATTCCTTTACTATGAGTAGTACGGAATCATCGATCTGATATTGTCATTATTATAACCTCATTTTCACACTTGTCAAGTAGATTCTAAAAAATTTTTTGTAATACCTTGAAATTATTTTAAAATTTCGTATAATAAGTAACAGAATAGTTGATCAACCTGTTAAATGTGATAAGGATGTAACAATGGATTACGAAATCGGTTTGGATCTTGGAGTTCAAAGCATCGGCTGGTCTGTTAAGGTCGGAGACAAAATCGTCAAATTGGGAGTTCACTGTTTTGACAGCGGAACCGGTACTGCTGACGACATTGAAAAGGGAAAAGACGCATCTCGTAACGCAGACAGACAAGCTGCGCGATCGTTGCGTCGTCAGCTTCAGAGAAGAAGCCAGCGTTCTGTCGCCGTTGCTAAAGCGTTACAGCAAACAGGTCTTTTGCCAACCGTTGACGAACATGGCGTTCCGTACAACGTTAGTCTGGCTGAAAACCGAGATCGATTAATCAAGGATCTGGACTGGGCATTGTTCTGCAAGTTCATCAATGAAGGCGACCGCGTAGAATCGCATTTGCTGCCGTATCTGTTACGCTCCCGCGCTCTGGACAAAAAGCTGGAACCTTACGAATTAGGGCGCGCTTTGTATCATCTTGCCCAACGCCGCGGTTATCTGAGCAATCGAAAAGCGGTTAAAGAATCTGAAGAAGGTCCCGATGGCGATGACGACGGCAAAGTTAAAGAAGGTATTTCCGAATTGGCGTCCAGGATGGAAACACTGAATTGCCGGACTTTGGGAGAGTACTTTTCCCATTTAGATCCAGAAGAAAACCGAATCCGTCAGCGTTACACATCGCGTCAAATGTATTTGAATGAATTTGACGCAATTTGGAACAAGCAGGCTCAGTATAATCCTCAGTTGACGGACAAAGCCAGAAAAATGATTCATCGAGCCATTTTCTTTCAGCGTCCGTTAAAATCCATGCGAAGCAAACTGGGTAAATGCGAGCTGGTTCCTGGTAAACGTCGCGCGCCGATTGCATGTCTGGAGTTTCAACGGTTCCGATACTGGCAGAAGATTCTGGACTTGAAGTATCTGGACGGCAACGGAGACTGGCGGGAACTCACTCCTGAAGAACTCAATTTGCTTGCGCAAGAACTGGAATTAAATGAATCGTTGACGTTTACCGAGATTAAAAATCTCCTCGGTTTGAAGCGAAATACAAAAATCAATCTTGCAGAAGGCGGCGAGAAAAAGATTCGAGGAAACGTAACAGCCGCTCGACTTCGCAAAGCCCTGCCGGATCGATGGGACGCCATGTCTGAAAATGAGCAGACGGATCTGGTAAACGAAATTCTCCAGTTTGAACGAGAAGACGCCTTGACAAGGCGACTGATTAAAGTCTTCCAGTTTACGCCAACTGAAGCGCAAACGGTTGCTGCAACATTTCTCGAAAACGGTTGGGCAATGTACAGCAAAGCCGCTCTGATAAAGCTATTGTCGTACATGCGAGAAAATCTGACTTCTTTCGCAACGGCAACAAAAGAGTTGTTTAATATCCAGAAAAAACAGTCGGAGCCGTTAGATTTTCTTCCCCCTGTCGAAACCGAGCTGGGACAAATTCGAAATCCCGTTGTAACGCGAACTTTGACAGAGCTGCGTAAAGTTGTCAACAGCATTATTCGTCACGCTAAAAAGGCAGGGTGGGGCGATAAGTCAGGAAAGCCAAGTCGCATATTTATTGAACTGGCGCGCGATATGAAAAAGAGTCGAAAACAGCGCGAACAAGATTATAATCAAAACAGAAAGAACGAGAAAAAACGGGAAAACGCACGCGATAAGATTATTAAGGAAGCGGGAATAAAAGAGCCAAGGGCAAACGACATTCTTAAAGTTTTGCTTGCTGAAGAGTGCGGCTGGCAATGCCCATATACCGGGAAAACAATTACCATGAGCAATCTTTTTGGCGATCATCCGCAATTCGACATCGAGCATATCTTGCCATTTAGCCGCAGTTTGGACAATTCCTTCGCAAATAAGACGCTCTGCGACGCAAGATACAATCGCGACGTCAAAAGAAATCAGACGCCATACGAATGCGCCAGCGGCGATCCTCAAAAGTACCATGACATACTCGAACGCGTCAAACGTTTTTCTGGTGGAGCGCCTGGTCGAGGCGGAAACCCGAAACTGAGTCGATTCCAGATGACTGAGATTCCAGACGGATTCGCCAACCGCGTTCTAAACGACACCCGGTACATCAGCCGCCTGGCTTGCGATTATTTGGGTACGCTCTACGGCGGTCAAATTGATCGAACGGATGCGGAAACAGATTCCGACATCGGAAAACGTCGAATTTTCGTTTGCACGGGGCAGGCAACCGCCTGGGTCAGACGGGAATGGGGATTAAACAGCATTCTTAACGATGGCGACGAAAAAGAACGAACCGATCATCGACATCACGCCGTCGACGCCGCAGCAATCGTTTTTTGTTCGCCGGAAGTTGTTCGCAAGCTGGCTTCCGCCGCCGAACAGGCAGAAGAACTAAACGACAAACGACGTCTTTTCCTTCGCGGCGAAATTGATGAACCGTATCCCGGCTACTGGAACGACGTTGCCGATCTGGTTGATAGAATCAATGTCTCCTATCGCTGCAATAAAAAAGTTTCTGGACAATTGCACAAGGAAACCAATTACAGCAAGTCTCATATTGAAATTGACCCTGTTACCGGAAAAGAAATCGAGTATCGTTATCTGAGAAAACCGCTGGCGTCAATGTCCGTTAACGATATTCAAAATATCGTTGATCCTGTCATTCGGGAAATTGTTCTAGAAAAATTGGCGCGTTTGGGCGGTAAACCCAACGCCTTCGCCAATGAGAACGAGCTGCCTTATCGCATGGTAAAATCCAAAGATGGAACTCAAAGATTGGTTCCCATTAAAAAAGCCCGATATCGTCAAGTCATTTCTGTTAAAAGAATCGGCAAAGGTCCAAACGAACGATTTGTCGCCACCGGCGGAAATCACCACATGGAAGTCTATGCGGTTTTGGACAAAAATGGACATGAAATCAAATGGGTTGCGGAGACTGTTACCCTCTTTGACGCATACGAACGGCTCGTACGCCATCAGCCTATCGTCAACCGAGACCACGGTCCAGGTACAGTTTATAAATTCACATTATACAAAAACGAATTTTTGCTCTTTACCCCTCCAAACGGCGAAACTGTCTTGAAACGCGTATACAAAATTAGCGATCAAACTGTCGGTTGGGGAAACCATAACGACGCTCGTCCAGCTCAGGAGGTGACTAATAAGACTCCCGGTAATCGACCAACAATCAATTCATTGCGAGGTCTTGTACAAAAAGTTTCGGTTGATTTTTGGGGAGACATCCACCCAGCAAACGACTAGTTGTTATTCAATCTGGCAGACGCAACAGACGCTTGTTTTGTCAATGAGCGTCTGCTGTCGCTTCGGTGATTTCTCGCGCTATAAGCGGAAGTCGTTTCGGAAGACAGAGTTCTTTTTTCTGACCGCAAAAGACCGAAACAAGCGAAGAGGTCGTTCTGGTCGCAGCTTCAAATATGGTTTCCTGACGATCGCTGATAATATACCTGCTGCTAATCGCTTCAATAAGCGCCCTTTTCACTCCAGTTGTTATTCCCTCTGACAATTGGTCGGAATCATACAAATGCCAGACTATGTTGTCCACAACCGGACGATACGGTTCCATCAGGTCGTCCGCCAGACAAAATGCATTGTACTTGTTATGATGGAACAGCCCTAACGACGGATTTAGCCCGGAAGACACAATTGCCCGAGCCACCAGACTCCGTAATATCGCATAACCATAATTCAACGAAGAGTTGATGACGTCTTCTCCATCGCAATCTCTGGTAAACTTCGGAACTCGAAACAGCTTCGACCAATATCGTCGCGCCGCGCGCCCTTCAATATTGGTTTCATCTCCCAACTTGACCAACGCAGCCATCTTACCCAGAGCAAAATCTTCCTGATAAATAGCCAGCAAATTCTGAGCCTGCCCCTTGATTTTTGCGCTGACGATTTGCTTCCATAACCGCTTTAGCGTCGGCAAAGTCGCTTCCGCCTGTTCCTTGACAAACCTCGATTGAAGATGATGTCCACTTATCGGAACCATCATTCCTACCGGCATCTTGCTCTTGTCGCAAACAATTATAGATGCTCCACATTCTGACAGAAGCTCAATAACCGATTTTGTTATATTAATGCAATATCCAGAAAAGATCGCCGCTGCAACCTCCTCCGTCGGAATTGAATGCCTTTTGCCATCAACTTCCTCAATAATTAATTGTCGGTTCTTTATACTCACAGATTTTGTTTGATCCGTAAAGTCGATAATACGATTCATAATAAAAATTCCTTAAAATGTAAGGCAAAATTTCAAAGTTGGTTTTAACAGACCTAAATATATTCTAATTACTTTACCAGAATTGTGTATATTGTTACAATAAAAATTATTTCTGATTATAATTGTTATAGAAGGAATGAATAGTTCGTAGTCATGGTTGACTTTTCCCATTGAAACAGGAGCAATATTATGCCCCGTCGCGAATTAATTAATTCATCGTATTCATCCATGTGGTTAATAGCAATGTTTGATCTGCCAGTCGTTACTAAAAAAGAACGTAAGGCAGCCGCGAAATTTCGAAAAGATCTTTTGAAAGACGGCTTTTCGATGCTTCAGTATTCCGTCTACGGTCGATATTGCGCCAGCGAAGCCGCCGCGAAACCCCATCGCGACGCCGTTGTCGCCGCCCTCCCGCCAACAGGACAGGTTAGAATTATCGCCATTACAGAACGTCAGTTCGAAAAAATGGAAAACTTCGTAGGAAAGAAACCCTCCACGATAATGCCCGAAGCGATTTCAGAACAATTAACGTTTTTCTGACCAGTTTTTAAAAAAATCAAAGAAAAACCCGTAGGAATCATTATAAATTTCTACGGGTTTTCTTCTGCAAGTGTTTTCTGGGTTGTAGGTTGTACGAAACATATTATATCAGATCGACGATTCCGTACAACCCATAGCGCCGACAGGTTGACGGATACATTCCTAAATATTATATCAGATCGACGATTCCGTACAACCCATAGCCACTTGTTTTTGTTCTTGACCGACAGCGGAATTATATCAGATCG
>JAFSMW010000207.1 GCA_017447745.1 Thermoguttaceae bacterium | reverse complement strand
GACAGTAGACAGTAGGCAATAGGCAGTAGGCAGTAGGCAGTAGTTAGACGCTTCGCATCTTCTCGCAACACGCTCCGTGGGTTAAAACCCACGGCTAGGAATATTAAACCGCTACGCGGTTTTAGAGGAACGCTGACGCGTCTGTTTTCAAACCACGCAACTTTATAACTCTCTCTGCAACTGCGCGAACACCATCAACGCGACAATCAAATACGTATGGTTGGCGCCGTTGTTGTGATCGTCAATAATCCAGCGGAGCGCATCCGGGTTGAACAAGCCGGAATCGAGGTTCGCTTCGCTTAAAACGAGCTGACCGACGTAGTCTTTCAGTTCTCGACGCAGCCAAAGCCCCATGCGTTCGTATGGCTGGTATCCCGGCGCGCCGAGTTTGGCGAGAACGCGCTGAATGAAATGGGCGATTTCCTGCCGCATCGGCGACGCCCCAATATACGTGCCTGTGTTGACGTTTTTGACCTTGAGGAAGTCCGGGCGGAACTTCTCCAGAATCCGCTTTTCAATCGTTTCGCCCATGCACATGGATCGCGGCGCGGCGAACAGACGTTCGTGCATCGTCTTGTCCAGGAACGGCAGACGGACTTCAATTCTCGACCCGAATTTTTTCATCGACAGAGCAATCTCTCGATGAACGCGCATGTCGAGGAACAACTGCCAGAGAATCGCCGCCGGTTCGGGTTCGTCAGCGCACGCAGAAAACATGTCGTCCAGCCCCGCCGCGCCCATCTCGTTGAACTGACTTTGTGTCACGCCTTTGAGCAGCGGTTTGTCGACGCCGTCGAGCATATACGATTTGAGATGTCCCGCCGCCCAATCGAAAACCGCCTGGCGGGAATTGAGCTGCGCCAATTCCGATTCCTTGAGCGAAAAGGCGTACGCCTTGGTCAGATGGAACAGCTCGCCAGCGTGCCCGCGCAAAAGGACTTTGACGTTCTTTGACCGATAATAGTCCAGCGTTGGAATGACGATAGCCGTCGAGAGGTACTGACCATCCGTCAGACGAACCATCTCTTCAAAATGCCTGGGATAGTCCCGGAGAAAATCGGTGTTAAGCGCGTAATTGAAATGCGTCGTCCCAAACCGCTTTGCCAGCTCAGCCGCCAATTTGTGATCGCCGCAGCCGGGAATTCCCATCGCGATGGAAACGATGTCCTGCGGGGAATCCGTCTCAA
Source organism: Thermoguttaceae bacterium (assembly GCA_017447745.1). Lineage (GTDB taxonomy): Bacteria > Planctomycetota > Planctomycetia > Pirellulales > Thermoguttaceae > RUG11551. The sequence goes on along the minus strand of JAFSMW010000207.1, from coordinate 50,334 downwards.
CGCATGCTAAAATGCTGCGTGCGTCCAAGCCGCCGGACAGGCTCACGCCCAGATTCGGCGTGTTGAGCGAGTCACGCTGAACGGACTCGTAAAACGCGTCGGCAATCGCGTCCGCCTGATCGGACTCGGACTGCGTCGATAAAACCGCGCTGTGCGTGAAATCGGAGGCGTACTGGCGCTTTGTCAGCGTTCCCGACTCAGCGTCAAAAATCAAATGCGACCGCGGCGCGGGTACGCGAATGGATTCAAACGACGTCCTGTCGCCAACGTACTGACCGTACGTAAAGAACTGGGCGACGCCCTGTTTGTCGAACTCGCGGCTGACGGCAGGGTTTTGCGTCAACGCCAGCAAATCGGACGAGAACAAAAACTGCCCTCCGCAGAGCGTATAGTACAGCGGAGACGACCCGTAGAAGTCGGTAAACAGATGAAGCTTGCCCTCCGCCTCGTCCCAGACGGCGATATTAAATCGACCGTGAACCTGAGCGAAGAACTCGTCAATCGTTCCCGCCGCCCGCCGCCGCGCGAACTCTTCCGCAACAATCCGAGCCGGACAGGCGTTCGCATTGGCGACCAACCCCGCCGGGGCGGAAAGCTCTCCGTGCAAAACGACTTTGACCGTCCCGTCAGACGACGTTACCGGCTGAGGTTCCGACGGGTAAACGTTCAAGTCAATGCGCCCCAACACACCGCGCGAAAAGACCTCGTCGTTACAAACATAGTCCGATAAAAACCGTCCGTACTGGAACATGGAAGACCACGACTCCAATCTCGGCGGCGTTACAGCTGCGTCTACAATTCCGTATATTCCTGGCATGATAATTCAATTTCTAATTATTGCCTACTGCCTACTGCCTACTGCCTCAACCCTCATCTCTCCCCAGATGGCGCGATCGTCAACCGGGGAATCGTCGGCGAAATCGACAACCAAATCAAGGCGTTTTTTGCCGTTTAAGGGGACGTCAATTTTAACTGGAGGATCCGACGCCGACAGCGTCCACGTTCCCGCCAGCGTGCCGTCGGTAAAAACGCGAAACCGCACAGACCCGGTTTTGACTCCGTACGGTCGAGCGACATACCCGGTCAGATGAGAGTTCGCGGTTGAACTGAGGATTTCGTTGATTCTAAACGTCAGTCGGGACGACGCGGAAACGCCGAACCCGTGCAGATAATATTGACCTGTATTGGCGCGAAGCCGTCCGCCGTTGACGTCTGCGTTGACGCGATACGACTGCGACGGAGCAGACCAAAACGGAATCTGTGTCATCTGCGCCGGAACAAGTTCGTCCAGCCATTCGCCGTTAACCGGAGGAAGCGCTGTTACAATTTCCGACTCGTCAAACTCGTACACAGTTTCGCTCCACGGGAACCAGACTGTAACAACGCCGTTTTCCGTTTTCATCGAACTCGCATAAAAAATCGCGCCGTCTTGAGTCGTAAAGACCCAACGATGATGATTGATAAAGACTACTTTTTTATTAATAATCAGCGCTCTGGTTTGTACAACGGGAAACGTCTGATCGCCATGCATAGTAGAATAGTATTTTAATACGAATCCGTCCAAACCCTCAAAATAGCCGGAATGGCTTTTTCCAGCAGCGTCAATTATCAAGTCGGTTGGACTGTCTTTCTGAAGATTCCGCACCAGAACGGCTTCCGTTTCATCCGGAACGGGTCGAGAGAATACGATTCCCGACAACGAGGAATAGGGAATCGTCATCTTTTCCGGCTTGGACAGACGCGTCAGCTGGACATTCTCTCTTGTTAAGCTGGTTACAGCGCAGGGTATAACGCTCCCATCGTCCAGAACGACCAAGTGCGGAACCTGACGGCTAAAGGACTGTGCCTGCGTCGGAGCGCCGACGCCGAACAACGCCAGACTCGCAAACGTCAACAGTAAGATTATTCTCCTCATATACATAATTGTATTAATTATCGAACGATTCGCAAGGGGGGAGGGGGAATGCGGAATTCGACATTGCGTATGGCATTGAGCAAACTGTCGTCTATAACCTGTGGCGTTAAAGTGTAAAAGAAAATGCGAGAGTTCCGCTTCGCTTCCCTCTCGCACTCAAATACGTTACAAATTCCTTAACGCCTCACTCCTTCCGTGGGGTAAAACCCACGACTATTGATATTGAACCGCGGCGCGGTTCTAGCGGAAGCGTAACTTCATTCGCTTCGCTTATTCCGTTACCGCCTTTCAATTCTTTCTTTTCCGCCAATACAGCAGACCAGCGGCGCCGAGTAACAGCAGCGCCCATGTTGACGGTTCCGGAACGCCGGAGCCGGGTTCGGGAGCAGCCGCCGCGACGAGATACAAACCGTCCGCTCTGCCTTCCAGACCAAACAGGTTGGTATAATTATCCAGCCATGACGACAGGTTGCCAAGAGTTGCAAATCCTTCGTCGGAAACAAGCTGATATCCGTCAGGATTGTCTACTAAAGCCGCCGCCCAGTCCACTGCGTCTTCGTTTTCAAATAACAACTGAATCGTGGACGCGCCAGCGGTAAATGCGTTTTCTGTCGTACCGTTGACAATTTCCAACACGTCAAACAGACGTTCGTCAAAGGACGAGAATTCAAACAAAGCCGTGCCGTCGTCCGTAATAACGACGTTGCCTGTTACGTTCGCCGTTCCGACGGAGTTCCCCGGCGAGAACACTCCTTTATTCACGGTAATGTCGCCTACCATATATCCTTTGAAATCCAGACGTCCTTCGGACAAGGTCAGGGATTTCGCGTCGATTGAATTCTCGGCAGCGTCAAACTGCAGCGTACCGTTGCCGGTCTTAAAAATCTGTCCGGCGCTGGCAATCGCGTTTTGTTCTGAAATCGTCAGCTTTTTCGTTTGATCTTCAGCAACGTTGTATTCCAGCGTTCCGTTATCGCCGACGGTCATTTTGGAGTTGGCGGAAACCGCGTTTCCGGTCAGTTGGAGCGTACCGCCGGAAATCGTTGTTTCGCCGATGTACAGGAACGCGCCAGCAAGAGTCAACGTTCCGCCATCGTCTGAGCCGTCGCTAACCTTATTCAGCTTGACCCAATTATACCATGCGTTATTGGCGATTTCTCCCAAATCTCCGTTGACGGTTCCTGAACCAACGGTAAGCGTTGCAAAGTTACCCTCGCCGGGGCTGGCGTGACTGATTCTGACCTTGGAACCGGCTTCTGTATTGAGTTCATTGACAGTCAGATTTTTCATGCCGCTTCCGTGCATGCTGGTTATCGAGTTAGCGCCAACATGAAGCGTTGCATTTCCCAAATTAGTATCTTTACTGAATACCATATATCCAGACACGTCCAGCAAGCCGGAGAATTCCTGCGGAGAGCTGGCGTCGGCATTGAGAGCAAAAACAACCCAGTTGTTCGTGTTTCCGACAATTTCAAACGTTCCAGAACCTTTTAACGCTGAAGAACTTGTGAAATTTTTATTGGCGGATGCGTTGTCGTTTACGAACTTGAGAACGCCGTCTTCAATGTTGGTTTCGCCGAAGTAATACGGCAAGCCGCTGAACGTGAACGTACCGTCGCCGACTTTAATCAAATTGATATTGTTAACGTATTTGTAAGTGTTTTCGTTTCGACCGATTTCCCCGGCGTACGTTCCTTCGCTGACGATTAAATCATTGTATGCTGCGGAAGTTGAACTGTCGACGTTAAGAATTCTGCCGTACTTGTTGCCGTTTAACGTTCCGATGCTCAAGCTGGACGAACCTTTATAAAACGCCAATTCCGAATATTTGCCGGAAGGATTGCCGTTCAATTCTACCGTGGCGTTCGACAGGTCAATGTTCGTAGACTCTGTTCCGTTATTCCCGGCGAGATTAATGCGGGAATTGGCGGAAATGCCGTCGTCAAAGGCTTGAACCGTTCCCGTAAACCCGGATGCGTCGCCGCTGTCAAAGAACTTGCCTGCGCCAGTCAGATTCAGGGTTCCAGAGCCGGTTAGAACACTTGGGGTGAAATCGTTGGAAATCTCTAAAGTACCGTCGGAAATGTTAGTCTTGCCGTTATACGTAAAATCGCCGGGCAGCTTCAAGACGCCAGCGCCGGATTTGGATAATACGCTTTTATCCGCGAAGGAGACGCCGAATGTATCAGACAGCGGCAGCGTTTGAGATAATCCTTCGCCGACTCCGAATTCCAGCGTTCCTTCCGATTCGTCTGTTCCAACGTTTATCGTTCCTGTAAGTGAATCAATATAGTCCAAATTCGCCGTCAGCTTGCCGCCGTTGGAAATATTAACGGTCTGAAGCTGATAGTTATTGTTTGTAACGTCTGTACGTCCGGCAATCGTAACCTGAGCTTTGTCAATGACCGTACTCTGAGTTTCGTCAGCCAGAAAGATGCCGCCGTCGAAATAATACGTTCCGCTGTCCTGGAACGTCAAAACGGAATTGGCGTTTGACAAATAAAGATCAATTCCATCTGTACCAGCAGTATTGCCGGTAAACGTTGCAGAGGTATTGTCGCCGGAGAACGTAATTCCTTTTCGGGCTTCAATCGCGCCGGCGATTCCACCAGCAGAGTTGTTTTGGAAGATAAACGAACCAGTCGAAATTTCTACCGATCCGACAGCAACAATAAAGCCGGAGTTGCCATTGGGAGCCGTGTTGTTACTAAGGGTAAATACAGAGTTTTCTGACTTCCCTTTCAACACGACCGATGCGTTCGTGTGGATTGCGCCGCCGTTTTTGTTTAAGGCAGAGTTGTTGTCAAAAGTAACCGTTTCGCCTGTAATCGTTGCTTTGTAGTTTGTATTTGTATTATTAAATCGGATTGCGCCTCCAAAATTTGTAGCTTGATTATTGCTAAAATTGATTGTGTCGAAATCAAGATCAATTCCAGTTCCTGTAGCATAAATTACGCCGCCTTCGTTAGCTGCGGTGTTGCCGGTAAACGTCAAGACGGAGTTGTCTCCGCTTCCTGTCATCGTGATCGTACTGGTGGAATAAATGCTTCCGCCGTTGTTCCGCGCTGAGTTGTTACTAAACGTAACCTTTGACCCTGTAATATTCAATGCGCCGCTGTTGCGAATCGCCCCAGAGTTGTTGCAGGCGTTGTTGTCAAAAATCATCTCATCGCAATTGATCGTTACCGCTTTGCTAGCAAAAATTGCGCCGCCCGACCCGGTTCCATTTCCATAGAAAGAAACGGTATTTGTACCATTGATCGTTAAATCTCCAGAGGAATTAATAATCCCGCCATAATTGCCGTCCTTCGATCCTTTGAATTTTGTAAAAGAAGCGTTGTCCAGGTTCAACGTTAACGTGGATGTAGCTTGATCCATGATTAAAAAGATGCCGGCAGTGTCTTGGGGAATGTCATTGTTCTGGAATTCGACATTTTTGAATGTCAAGTTATAATTTTTGTTTGACAGTTTTAGTACATAGTTTCGGGAATTAGGAAGAGCGCCGATATACTGCTTGTCGCTTGTTGCCGATTGAACTGTAAAGTTGTCAACCGTATACGAACCTTCAACTCTCACGGAAGCGCTAAAAGGCGCGATGCTGGTTGCAGACGTCCCAGAAACGCTGATAACGTCGCCAGAAGCGTAGCCGTCAGCTTGTTGAACCGTTGAAACGTCTGTACCGGTTGCGGTTTGTGTCCCGCCGTTGGTGCGAACGACCGTTTGAGCGGTGACAACGACTCCAAACGCTAAAACCGCCAGAACGGAAAAGAGAATCCTGCTGCGGGTTAAGGGGGAAAGGATCGAACGGATTGAGGTTTTAACCATGATTCTACTCCAGTATTGAGTAAACTCGGGATAATTGGATTATTTATTCGCCATTTTCGTCAATTCCACACTGACAGGAAATGGGTTTATGCTAATATACTATATATTATACAATAGATTTTAGGATTTTTAAGCGCTGAAGAGGAAAATTTCTACCAAAAGAGAAAAAATATGAGGAAATAGTGGATTTTTGCCGGGGCGGCGGAGTCGGACGCCGCCAGTATTTTGTGGACAGCGTTCAGTTGACCACAAGAAAACTTGAATCATCCTGTGATCAACATAACGCTTATTTAATGCCTCTTCCGGTAAGTTGGCGCCTAGAGTTTGTGCAGGTCAGTCCGTTCACGGATTTAACGGATTAAACGGATTTTCACCGATTGGTTGATTTAAGTTCATTATTTTTGATATTATTCTCAGTATAATAAACCTTTGAATAATAAGAATGACTTCAGAACAAAAGTTAAACAATCGGTGCGAATCTGTCTCATCCATGTTTTCCGTGTGGAACCTAAATCGACCCAAAATTAACCTTTTTTAGCTTTCAGGCGCCCAATTGTTGGATGAACCATATTTATAATTAAATATTAAATCGGACGGGAATCATGGCGTAGCTAACGTTGTTAGCGTCGTCACATTCCCCGCCCGTCTGCGTATTCTGCGAGTAGTCTGCGGTTTCTGCTTTCTCTTTCCTTTTTCATGATTTCATGCCCTCATTTTTGAACGCACCCCCATTTAGCGTAAATTCTTGCGCCTGTCCTTGACGTCTCGGATATATAATGTATATTTACATATAAAGTTTATTTGGTTAAATTTAGGTCGTTTGTTTTTCCAAGCGAACGACTTGCAGTTGTTTCCCTTGAACAATTCATTTTCATAGAACCATGCCTAATCCTATCGACCTGCCAGCCTGGAAGACGCTGGAATCGTTATACAGTCAAAATAAAGACGTTACCTTGAAGGAACTGTTTTCCACCGACGCCTCGCGTGCTGAAACGTTTTGGAAGTCTGCCTGCGGCTTGACGCTCGACTTTTCCAAAAACCGGATTAACGCTGAAATTTTTGCCTCGCTGATTGACCTTGCTCGTGAGGCTGGCGTTGAAGCCATGCGGACAAAGATGTTCTCCGGCGAGAAAATCAACCTGACGGAAAAGCGGGCTGTGCTGCACGTTGCGCTTCGCAATCGTTCCAATACGCCGATTTTTGTCGACGGCAAAAACGTCATGGACAACGTCAACGAGGTTCTCAATCACATGGCGGAGTTTGCCAACCAGATTCGTTCTGGAGAATGGAAGGGCTACACAGGCAAACGGATTAAGAACGTCGTCAATATCGGCATCGGCGGTTCTGATCTCGGTCCGGTCATGGCGTACGAAGCCCTCAAGCCGTATACGGACAGAGAACTGACGGTTCGGTTCGTCTCCAATATCGACGGCACGCATTTTGCTGAAGCGGTTCGCGACCTCAACGCTGAAGAAACGCTGTTTATCGTCGCCAGCAAGACGTTTACGACTCTGGAAACCATGACCAACGCGGCTTCCGCCCGAAAGTGGCTTTTGGACGCTCTGAAAGACGAGGCGGCGGTGGCGCGTCATTTTGTTGCGCTGTCGACCAACAAAGAGAAAGTCGAGGAATTCGGCATCGACCCGGCGAACATGTTCGCGTTCTGGAACTGGGTTGGAGGTCGATACTCGCTGCCGTCCGCGATTGGCTTGTCACTGATGATTGCCATTGGTCCGGAGAATTTCTTCCAGATGCTGGAAGGTTATCACGCCATGGACAACCATTTCCAAACCGCTCCGCTGGAAGAGAACCTGCCGGTGATTTTGGCGGTTTTGGGCGTTTGGTACAACAACTTCTTCAACGCGTCCAGTCACGCGATTCTGCCGTACGATCAGTATCTGAGCCGATTTGCCGCCTATTTCCAGCAGGGCGACATGGAATCCAACGGGAAGTACATTACTCGCGAGGGCGAACGAGTCCAATGGCAGACCGGCCCGATTATCTGGGGCGAACCCGGCACGAACGGTCAGCATGCGTTCTATCAGCTGCTCCATCAGGGAACAAAACTCGTCCCGGTTGACTTCATCGCATTCGCAAAAAGTCACAATCCACTGGGCGACCATCATGTCAAACTCATCGCCAACGTTTTCGCTCAGGCGGAAGCTCTCGCGTTCGGCAAGACGGCTGAACAGGTTCGAGCGGAAGGCGTTGCGGAAGAGCTGGTTCCTCATAAAGTCTTTGAAGGCAACCGTCCGAGCAATGTTATCGTCAGCGAAGAACTCACGCCCGCGACGCTGGGAAGCCTGATCGCTCTTTACGAACACAAAATCTTCGTTCAGGGCGTTATCTGGAACGTCAACTCCTACGATCAATGGGGCGTTGAACTGGGCAAGGCTCTGGCGAAGAACATCCTTCCGGAACTGGAATCGGACTGCGCCTTGAATCACGACGCATCAACCAATCGGCTGATTGAATGGTTCCGAGAGAACAAGTAGTTTAGTGAATAGTGGTTAGTGGTAAGTGGTTAGTAGGAATGTCGCTTGCGTCCTTACCACTTACCACTCAAAACTAACTACTTAATTTCTACTGCCTACTGCCTAACTTCCATGTCAGATATAACAAAACTCGAAGAACGTCTCGCCTGGTGCGAAGAATATATCGACCAGCTCAATGATGCATTGGTGAACGTCAACAAACGCGTTGCTGAGCTGGAACGTCAGAACAAACGTCTCATTGACGAGGTTCGAGCGTTACAGAATATGTCCAGAGAGCCGTTTAATCCTCGAGACGAAAAGCCGCCGCACTATTGAGAATTAGTGATTAGTAATTAGTAATTTCGCAAGCGCTAAACGACTGCCCCCGTGGGTTAAAACCCACGGCTATTAATATTGAACCGCTATGCGGTTCTAGAGGAGCGCTTCGCGCTACTGTCTACTGTCTACTGTCTAACGCCTAAATACAGGCTTATTGCATACATAATTATCATCGCAACAGGAACAAGCGCGTATATCGCTCCTTTCCAACTCTGGGCATAGGTTTGCGTATTGCTATCGTATGAGATTGATCCTGGCAAGTCCGAAAAAAAGGTAACCTTGTACGGGTCGTTTTTGTCCAGATAGAGTATTAACACCGGCTCTGAGAGGCGCTTATTATAATCTTCAGGAAAATGCAGCGTGCGGATCATGCCGTCGTAGTCTTTGTAGGCTATCAGTTCGGGGAGTGAAAACACCCCTTCTGACGATTCGTCTTTTTTTGGTGTGATCTGATAGCCTGCAGTGCAATAACATCGCTTTAAGCGCCATAGGTCTGTCATGGCGGCAATGACGTAATTTAATGTTACGATTGCAAAAAGAATCATTATAATTGCCATTGACAGCCCCAAAAGAAAATGTACAGTCGCGTTTAACGTAAACAGCGAGCAGACGCCCTGAATTATTAAAATCAACAACGCCGCGCCGAGAAAGAAGAATATCTGCGGCTTGCTGTATCGAGCAAATAACTGAGTCAGAAACATCGCCAAATTAATTCTACGTTTATTAGTCTCATTGACTGCATCGATAAATAATATGCGATAATTGAAATCATTTGTTACATGATTTAATTTATCAAGAATCGTCTCGTCGTTGAGTTCTTCTTCTGTGAGCGACTCCAATTGGGCTGTGAAGGCCAGCAGATCAATCGGTTCGTGATTTTCTTTTTCCTCAGACATGGCGCTTTTTAATATGCGATAACAGGATAATCAATCAATGTTTGAAAAAAAGAAATGCTATTTTCTTTTCCAGTCGGGATTGCCGTATTTTTCTTTGGCAATGTCGGCAACGGATTTTTCGTCAACATCGTTAGGATAATCAATCGGAACGAAATTGACGTCAAGAGCAGTTGCCAGAATCGGCGTCCAAAGTTCAATCAGGCGAGCCGTTGTCAGCGGCTCAGGCAGCTTGACCAAATCGTTAATGCCCAGCAACTCCGTCCAGACGGAAGACTTGTCTAAAAGAATGCTTCCGTGCTGTAAAACCGCCTCTTGAGTTCTTCGTTGGGCAGACCCGGTGATTTTATATTCTTTTCCTGTTTCATCGGTCAGGACGATGTCGTATCGGCTTCGACGTTCGAAGCACAAAAACGGTTTGTCTTTTTCTCGCGTTGGCGGGTCGTCAAGAGCGGTTTTCGCCTCGACGCCAATAGACCGTAATACGGAAATGAGCGATTGATGCACTATACCGTACAGATCCGAGCCCCATTCGTACTGCTTGCTATGAGCGGGAAAGACGATGCTGTATGTCAGTTCGTTGTCGTGAACGATAGCTCCGCCGCCAGTAGTTCTCCGAACGGTTAAACAGGTGAGCGGGTTGCGTTCCGGCTGCTGAAAGTATCCCAAAGAAACGGTGGGGCTGTTCCATTGATAAAATCGGCAAATCGACTTGGCGCGGCGAAGCAACGCTTCGTCAAAGGACATGTTCCAAATGCCGGGGTGAGCGGAATCGATAAACAGTTCGCAAGAATCCATGGTTAGGGAGTAGGGATTAGGGAGTAGGGAATAGGGAGCAGTTTTGGGAGTGGGGAGTGGGATGAAGTATTCAAATTCGCCGAAGGCGAATTACTATTCCCTATTCCCTATTTCCTAATCCCTATTCTTCGTCGTCGAACATGCAATAGACCGGTTCGAGGAATCGGGTAACGCGTTCCAAAGACAGAACGATCGTTCGCTGTTGAATTCCATCTCCGCTGGACGCGACAACAGGGAAAATCTGACGTCTGTCCGGCAGATCGACTCTCATGAGGAATTCGCCGTCTTCGTCAACAATAATCGGATAGCCTCTGACGGTAACGTGTGCGCCGGGCAGGGTTTTTCCGTGAATGAGGGCTTTGGCGTCCAGATGGAACGGGAATCCCTTGTCGTCGAAATTGGACGATTTATCCAATTTTGCCGCCTTGGCAAACGCAGCTGCGCCCAGCTTGCGGCGCTGATCGTCTATCATTTGACGAACGTGACGCTCTTCATCGGAAGACGTTTGCGTTTTGAAGTTCATTTTTAATTCGTATTCGTCCAGAGCTTCGTCAAAATCGAATCCTGCGTCAAAGCCCTTGACGGTGTCCGGAGAAGGCGTCGTTACTGTGTTGCTGGTAAGAATCGTGAAAAATTTGCCGTTTTCGGTAATGTATCCCAGTTCAATCTGATAGCTGGCAGGAACGCCGTCTACGTCTATAAACCAGTTGTTTGCCTTGAGTAAAACTTCAATATTTCTTAAAGCGCGACGGGAATTAAAGCCGTCGTTGGGGCGGACTTCAAAAAGACGAATTGCCGGTTTGGCGTAATGCCAATCTGAACCTAAGGCGCCCCGAACCCGATCTTTGGTCTTTTGACGAACGTGCCACGTCGCCTGAATCCAGTACGCGTCTCGAGCTTTTAATGTCAGGTTGTCTTCTTCCTCTTTCATTTGCTCAGAAAACTTTTTATCCGATTCTGATTTTTGCGCCAGTTCGCAATTAAGATCCATAACGCTGGAATTGACGGTCATTTTTCGAAGCATTGACGGAGGCGTTACTCCCAGAGCTCCGGGCGTTCCAGGGACGGGAACGGAACTGCCGGTAAGACCGTTTTCGTTAAATGAGATGTTGACGCTGGCGGCAACTTGACGAGCTGAGAGTTCTCGTTCTACACCGGAGTTGCCAGATCTGGATTTAGAAGATGAAGACTTTTTCTTTTTGGGTTGTGAAGCAGATTCATTTTTGACCGACGAGCCAGATTCTTTTTTCTTGCTCTGATTATTGTAAATAGAACTCAAAGCCTCTATCAGGGCTTTTTTACACATAGAATGCCAACCGGGTATGCCTTGTAGTTTTGCCATTTGTCCCAGTTCTTTTGCTGTGTATTGTTCTAGTTGTTTTGCCACGGTCGTTCCTCCGGAAATCAAATATTGTTTTATTATATGGCAGGCTGTCAGGCAGGTTGTTGGCTGATTTTCAGGACGCATATCGCGTCTAACCCGATCAATGTAGTATTTATATTATAAGTCCGTTTTTTATTCTTACAAGGATTTCAACTTCTTTCCAGTCCAAAAAATTTAAAAATTTTCCCATTTTTTCTTAAAAATACAGTAGAAGCGCCTGTTGCTTTTTAATTTCGATTGTCTTATAATGCTTTTAGGAATGATATAGATGCATTTTTACATATTAATTGAAATAATAATGAGAAAATTTGCAATAATAGTTGCAGCGTGCTTGACGCTTGGCGTCGGAATTGGAATTGAATCTTGCGCCGTGGCTCAGTTGGTTGGCGAAGGGCCGTCTTTGATTGACGAATCCAAACGGGAAGGCAAGGTCGTTAAGCCGTTTATTATGGATAAAAAAGACGAGAAGCTGTTTCGTCCTCGCATGATTTGGGCGGATTCCTGGCAGTTCATTCCGTTGCCCATTCTCAATGACAAAGGGGAAATTCAGCCGGAAACGCCGCAGACGGAACAGCTTACTGCAGCGCAGCGGATCAATCAGTTTATTAAAGTTCAGGAATGGTACAATCAAGCGCCGCCGGATCTGGACGGCAAGTACGTTCTGATTGAGTTTAGCGCGTCGTGGTGTCCGGCGTGCAAACGGGCGGTTCCGTTTATGGAACATTGGAACGAGAAGTTTAACGGTCGCTTGGTGGTAATTTCGATTCTGGAAACAGACCGCGTCCAAAACGACAATTTCCCAACGACAGGGCAGGGCAAAACGCTTCAGCATTGCATCGGCATCGACGCGCAGCGGCGCAGCGCCAAGGCGTTGGGCGTGTACGGAATCCCGCATTCCGTTTTAATCGAGCCGAAATACGGCGCCGTCGTCTGGGAAGGCATGACAGAACAAAAGGGTTACGAACTGACCGACGAGCTGATCGAAAAAATCCTGGCGGTTGGCGAGAAGATGAAAAAGTAGTTGCGAGGAGAGAGTTAATGTTTTTGTTCTGGCTCGCTCCTCACTCCTAATTTCTAACTCCTAACTGATTCTTGTAACTCCGGGACCGGAAATGGAGCTGATTCCGGCGCTGGTTCGGGAAACTTCAACCTTGTTGGCAATTCGTTCTTTCAAGGCGTCAACGTGTGAAATAATCCCGACAAGTTTGTTTGTGTTGTCTGAATACTGGAATTGATTGATGGCGTCCAACGCTGTTTGAAGCGTTGCTTCGTCCAGGGATCCAAATCCTTCGTCCAGAAAAAGCGTTTCCAAAGAACGGTTTTGACTCGACATCTTCGACAGTCCCAGCGCCAGGGCGAGGCTGACCAAAAAGCTTTCGCCGCCGGACAGGTTGTTCGTCGGACGCACCACGCCGCCTTGCCAGTTGTCAATGCAATAGATTGCCAAATCCTCTTTGGCGGTTCCGACAGAGGCGTTATTGCTTTGATTCGCATTCTGCCCCGCATCTGTTTGAGCGGTTTGTTGAAGCGTCAACTGGTATCGATTCGCCAGATAAGCCATCTGCACGTTGGCGTAGTCAATAAGCAATTCCAGAGACATTCGCTGAACGATCTTTCGGTATTTCTTCCCGTCTGCGCTTCCGATTAAATTATTCAGCAGCGCCCATCGATCGACAACCGCTTTTTGATTATCGTGTTGTGTTTTGACGAGAGAATATTGGTTTTTCTGTCTTTCGTTTTCTGCAAGCTGTTGATTAGCGGCGCCAATGCGACTAAGGAATTCATCGCGCTGTTTTTTCAGGTCGCTGTTGCGCTGGTTCAATTCTTCTTCCGATTTGTCGGTATGAGGCTGTTCTTCCAGTCTGGACAGTTTTTCTTTGATTTGAGCAAACATCCCTTCCAGACGCGTTTTTTGCTCGTCCAATTCATTTTGACGATTTTGCAATTCTGTCTGTTGAGCTTCTGTCAAAATGGAACAGAGAAAATCGTCAATGGACGAAAACTGTTCTTCTTCGAGTTTTTGATTAAACGTCGTAACAGATTCGTCATACGCTTTTGCTTTCGATTCCCGCTTTTCCTTTTGAGAAGCCAGAGTTTGCTGTGTTGTCGTCAGTTCGCCTTGAGCGTTGGCGGCGGCTTCTCTGTATTTATGAAGCATATTAGTGGATTCGTTAACCGCTCTGGAAAGCTGATCGTGCTTCTGCTGCGGGTCATCCGTTCCGAAAAGCTCCTGACGTTTATCTGTCTGCTCTTTCAATGCGGCTTTCTTCTGCTCTAATTTGCGATTTTGGTTATTGAGTTCGTCTCGGATTTGAATCGGGGCTTTTAGAGCGTCCTGCTGTACCGCGTTATTTAGCGCTTGTTGCATTGCAGACGTTTTAATCTCAATTCTCTGAATTCTGAATTCGATTTCCCCAATCGAAACGTCTCTGTCACAATGAATTTCATCGCTGCAAATAGAATTGGACTGTGCCAGAAGCGAGTTCATTTCCTGATTTAAATCGTGGATTGATTGCTCAGCATGACCTTTATGAGCTTTAATTCTTTCAAGTTCACGATTTGCATTATCGAGTTCCTCCTGAAGCTGGCGAACCCGTTTCTTCGCTTCTCCCAGTTCTTTTTTGTATTTGGACTGGGTTTGCTCAACGTCTGTTTGACAGTACGGATGATGCGTTGATCCGCACAGCGGACATTCCTTGCCTTCGACCAGATTTTTTCGGTGTTCTTCCAGCGATTGAACAATCCCAGCAAGTCTGACATTCTCTTCTAAAATCTCCTGTATTTTCTCCGCTTCTTTTTTATCAGATTCCAGACTTTGAATTTTGTCATTGAGTTCTTCAATTCTTGGATTATACTGATCAATATCTTTTTTCAGCTTTTTAATTGAAGCCTCATGCTCAGAAATCTTCTTTTTGATGTCGAGAAGCCGTTCCCAAGCGGTTTTTAGCTTAAAAAAGCCGTTTATGATCTGATTCGTTTCGGTAATCGATACGCCATGGAGAAGCTGTGAAATTTGCGAATCAATCGCTTCTGCCGTAAGATCCGCAGGCAAACTGTCCGGAGAAATGCCCGCTTTCTGGCAAGCGTCCATTAGCCTGCGCTGGATTGAGTCCAAGACATCTTGCTCAGATTGAATTTCGCTATTCTTAACCGCAATAACCGCGTCAAGACGTTTTACATCTTCGATGACGGGTTTTTGCTTTTCAAACTCCGACTGAGCGTTGATCAATTGAGTTTGAGCGTCACTGGCAGCTTTGTCATTTTCTTCTTTTTTCTTTTTGAGGTCTTCGATTCTCTTTTCGTTGTTGGCGATTTCCCGGTCGAGGCTATCGAGCGCTTTTTTGTTGTCCTGAGTATCGCGATAGTACAAAACGATTTTTTGCGCTTTCTGGTTGCGAACAAGCTGACTGCGCTGCGGTTCGAACTGTTTTAAATCCTCCTCGTTTTGAGCGGCGCTGCGCTCAATTTCGCCAAGCTCTTTTCTTGTTTCGTTAACGTTTCTTACCCATTCAAGCTGCTGGCTAATGAGATCCATTTCTTTACGAAAATCTTCCGATTGGGCTTTGAGCTTCTTAACTTCCTCTTCCTTCTCTTTTTGCTGTTCTTCCGAAAGGATTACAATGGCAGCAAGCTGATTTGCCAACGAATCCAGCTTGTTTTTTTCGATTCCGTGTCGATCAAAAATTGCTTTTGAGATCCTTGAATAGATCTGCGTTCCGGTAATTGTTTCGAGTAATTCAGATCGGTCGTTGGGGTTGGATTCCAGAAATTTTTTGAACTGCCCTTGAGCCAGCATGACGGCGCGGATAAACTGTTCGTAGGTTAATCCGACTAGTTTCTCAACCTCATCGAGAAACAGGGTTTTCAAATGCGCCAGCAGTTCTCCTGTTTCTGCGTTTGCCAGCTCAAACGACGGCGCCTGAAGAGCGTGGTTACGGGTTGAATAATGCTGTTCAAAAGTGGCGCGAAATTTGCCTTTTTCGCAGGAAAACGTCGTTTGAGCGTAACAATCCGTTGAAGCGCGGTTTATAATCTCGCTGGAAGATTTGGAAATAGATTCCAGTCGTGGAGTTCTTCCGTAGAGCGACAGACAGATGGCGTCTAAAATGGTAGATTTTCCCGCTCCTGTCGGTCCGACGATGGCAAATAAACCGTTGTCTGCATAAGCTGGGTCTGTGAAGTCAATTTGCCATTCGCCTTTTAGCGAGTTTATATTTTTAAATCTCAGTTTAAGTATTCTCATTGAATTTGATCCACAATTTCATTATACATTATGAGTAATATTTCCTGTTCCTCCGGAGCAACGTTAAGCGTTGTCATGGTGCGGCGAAAGACTTCAACCGGTTTGAGTTTTCGGAGCGTTTCCCCTTGAGACTGCCGGGAGATTCCTGCTTCTCGAGTTCCCAGACATCGTAGAGCAAGAAGTGTAACAGGCGTATTCGTCAGAATGTTTTCAATCGTCTGACCAAACGACCCCATCGCCTCCGAACCTCGATAGAGAATTTCCAGCCAAACGTTCTCATTATTTTGCTGACAGTCGTTGACCAGTTCTGTCAGTCGCTGTTCGATAACAGATTTTTCCTTTGAGGAGATCTGAACCAATTTCTGAAAACAGGGAATATCAATCGAATTAATAGCCCGTTCTCCAGAGTTTGACCAACAGACTTCAACAACGCGTTTGGTCTGTTTCGCCTCGCCAAATCCGATTGGAATTGGCGACCCGGAGTACTGGATTCGATCCTGTTCGACCAGAGCCTTGGGATTGTGCAGATGCCCCAGAGCGATGTAATCGAATGTATCGGGGAATTCCCCGCCAGGGAACATATTCTGATTTCCGACGTAAATTTCGCGTTCGCCTCCTTCCGCTCCCAGACCTTCCGCCCCTTGAGTAAACAGATGTCCAGTTGCAATGATCGGAACAAAAGACGCGTTTTGTAACAGTTCCTGTTTTTTCTCTTCCGCCTGTTGGGCGAGTTTTTGATAGACGTCCCGGAGTCCCTCCATCAGATGAAGGTTTCGTTCGCTGACAGTTTCCCCCTCGACAGACCTTCTCAGATCCACGTCTGAAAGAAAAGGAATTGCAGCAACGATTGCCGGCAAGTCGTCCGACTTTCCGTTTCCAGAAGGCGGAATGACGACCAGTTCCGGCTCTTTGGCGACGATGGTTATATTAAGGCGCTTTAAAATCTGTTTGTTGGTTTCCAAAAACGACGGAGAATCGTGGTTGCCGGCAGTAACAATAATTTGACGACAAACGCTTGCTCCGTTTATTCTGTCTTCTAATAAATCAGCCAGAAACTGCATATACATTTTCTGAGATTCAAGCGTCGGCGTTCGGTTGTCGTAAACGTCTCCGGATACGATCAGAACGTCGATTTCCCGGTCGATAACAGTTTGACGAAGCCAGTTCAAAAACGCCTGGTGTTCGTCTGAGCGCCGATGGTCGTAAAGTCGACAGTCCAGATGCCAGTCTGAGGTGTGAAGAATTTTCATGACGATTAAACAGACTTTGTTACGGTTTCGCCGACGCGAAGGTCGGCGTTAAACCGGATTTCTTTCAAACTATTTATTCTTTTTGTTGTATTTTTCTTCGGATTTTTTATGAAGCTGGTCGAGGTTTCCTTGGGCGATGTCATTATTGACCTGTTCCCATTTTTCGACCTGGGCGCTGTCGTGAAGATGGTTCCGATAAATGCCAATCAGCTGAGAAACAGGATACCCGTCTGCAGGATCCATCTGATGAACCTTTGTATAAAGATCGGCGGCGCTGCGATAGTTTCCGCGTTTGAGCTTTGATTCCGCTTCCGACATCAGCTTTTGCTTTTCGGATTTGGGACCGCTTTGCTGAGCCGCGTATTGAGCGTCATATTTTGCCTCGAGCTTACGGAGTCGTTCTCTTCTTATTTCTTCTGGAGTAAGTTTTTTCTGGACGGTTTGTTCGGGCGCCGGTTCTGAAGAGCCGCTATTGGACGCGATCGCGACGATTATCAAGAGTAAAAGCGCTACGCCGACTCCCGCAAAGATCATAACCTTTTTATCCTGGAATGGATTTTTGGGAGCAGTCTTTTGTTTGCCGCGACCTGAAGAATCCGAGGGCTTTGAACCGCTCTTGCCAGAAATCGGTTCTGATTTCGGCGCGCTGTTAGTTTTTTTAGCTCCTGTTGTTTTGCTGCCGGCGGGTTTGCTTGCGGCGGTTTTGGGCTTTGAAGTATCGATTCCGAAATCAAACGATGGCTTGTCCGACTTTTCAGTTGGTTTTGACGGCTGTTGAGGATTAAATTCAAAAGGCATATTGACGCTTCCGGCTTTTGGAGTGCGACGCCTTGGCGTCGCTTTCATAACCATGCCCGCTACGAATTTCGGTAACGTTTATTCGTGCTGATACGGCATTGTAAAAATATATAACCTAACGAGAGTATTATAACACGATTAAGTTTAAAAGCTAGTAGTATTAGTTTAAAAAATCGTTTGTGGGTGCGTTCAAAATTGGGGGGCATAAAAAAGGCATGAGTCTTGAAACCTTTTCGTAGCCCCCAGATTTATCTGGGGGACTAAATAAAGATGCCACTCCCCCAGACGCTTCCCCTCCACTCTCTTCCCCGCTCCTGAAGGAGCGGGGAAGAGAGTGAAATTCGTGCGATTTAATACTATTTATGCCATTTTTAATCCCACGCCTAAAGGCGTGGGCTAAGTTTTAACTTCTTATCTCACCTATTTTCGCAACCCAAAATTTATCGCACCCATCGTTTGTTCGTACTGTATTGGAGGCGACTGCGGTTACTCGTTGTTCTCATCGTTATTGGTAAAAGCGACGCCAAGGTGCGAAGCCGCACGGGCGAGTGGATGAGGTTTTGCCTCCGAAAAAGCCGGTTTTGGCGTTACCTGCTTCCACTTGGGGACCGACCCTGTCGGCGTCGCACTCCAAATCATATATTCTTCCGGCGCAACTGACCACAGGCAGCGTCGATTCGTCCGCCTTTTTCTTTGCGAACCTGAACCTGAACGCCGCCGGATTCCAAAGTGCGAACGAACGCGTCGATTTTATCCGGATACGGGCGTTTGAACGGCAGCCCTTCCACCTCGTTATAGGGAATGAGATTGACCAGCGCGTTGCGCCCGTGCAGAATTTGAGCCAGTTCCTGAGCGCATTGCGGTGAGTCGTTGACCCCGCCCAGGAGAACGTATTCGTAGGTTATTCGGCGACCTGTTACGTCAAAAAAATCGTCTGCAGCGCGCAAGATGTTTTGAATCCCAATGCCGACGTTGGTCGGAACGATGCGATTTCTCAACTCGTCGTTAGGCGCGTGGAGCGAAACCGCCAGATGGTACTGCTTTCCGCTGTGCGCTAGACGTTCGATTCCGGAAATAATCCCGACGGTGGAGATGGTAATCTTTCTGGCTCCGATTTCCAGATGATTTGACAGCCAGTCCAGAGCCGTAAGCAGATTGTCCAGATTCAGCCCCGGTTCGCCCATGCCCATGACGACGATGTTGCTGATTCGGTCTGAATCCGGCTCCGTCGTTTGGGAGTGGAGCAAGTCCTGAAAGATCAGAACCTGTTCGACGATTTCTTCCGATTCCAGATTGCGAATAAAGCATTTACCGGATTCGGCTTTTGTTTGACCGGTGGCGCAGAACATGCATCCCATCGCGCAGCCGACTTGCGTTGACAGACAGACTGTGTGACGTCCTTTGTCGTCGGTTAGCATGACGCATTCGACCGTTTCGCCGTCGTGCAGTTTGAGCAGCGCTTTTGTCGCCCACGGAGACTGGCTCGTCTGAACGACCTGCGCCGTTCGGAGCGTAAAGGCGCTTGAGAGCTTTTGCTTTAATCCGGCAGGCAGATTTTTCATGTCGTCAAACGAAGTAACGCCCGGCTTGCTCAGCCACGACAAAATCTGACTGGCGCGAAACGGCTTTTCCCCGTTTTCTGTCAGCCAGGTTTTCAGAGCGTCTTCAGATTCGAAAAATATTGAATGCAAGTTATTGCCTTTTTAGTTGCGAGTAGCGAGTTGAGTTGACATGTCGCTTGCGTCAACTCATCACTCAAAACTACTGCCTATTGCCTAATTCTTCTTATTAAACTGGATTCCTCCGCCGTTTTCAGGCTGTTCTGATTCAATTGGCAGGACGCCGGAATCGAAAAGCATGTATCCGCCCCAAAAATACGGATGGCTCATTCGGAAGGCGTTGTCATCCGCCGCGCCTGTAACAGAGGGCTCTTTATCCAGCTTCGCTGACGAACCCGCAGTTTTCAAAACGGCAACTCGCCATGCGGACGCCGGGTCGAATTTCGGGATGCTTTTGCAGTAGTTCTTCAGCAAATTCTGAGCGCTATAGCCGCCTGTTCGCCATCGGCTTAAGAGAATCGTCTGACTTCCTTCTGCCATCAAAGCGCAGGACGTAAAGAACAGGTCGAAGCCTGGAATGCGACAGCTGGTTTTGAACGAACATTCTTCCGGCGTGTGGAAGCCCGGCAGAAGAATCGTCTGCGGCGCGCCGTAGGGTAGCGTCAAGCAATCTGAAAGCTTCCCGTCGTTTCTGGCGCTGTCGATTCCAAGCGGATGAAGGTCGAGGAAACGATTGTAGTCCTGATTGAGGTCTTCCCAGGCAACCAAACGCTGCAGACGCGAAAACAGAAGCTGCCCTGGACCGGGAATCTGATTTTTGAGAAGCGCCGATTTCATGGAAGCGGAAGCGAGTATGTCGTCAAACGCTTCTGCGGCGAAGTTGGAGTTTTCCCGAGTGTGAAGACGTCCTTGAGCAAACGTCCATTCGACGTCGCCCAACGTTGGGATCGGCTGCGGAACTGACAGGGACGCTGTTGGCGCGTATCGAATCTTGAACTGATAAATCAGAGGTCGGCGACCGTTGGCGGTTTTAACCTGTAACAGGTCAAAGGGAACGTACCACAAAGATCCGTCTGGAACAATTGCCAGACCGGGGAACGGAATTGTGAAATCCGCCTTGGAGTCTTTGAGAAGTTCTGTCAAAAGTTCCTCTGCGGTCGTTCTCCAGGCGTCGTCCATTCGTGAAAGATCGACAATCGTTGTAGAGCTGATAAGCGACAACTCTTTATGCAGTTTTTGATTAAGCAGATTGACCTTTTTAATCGTTTTGACTTCCCAGGTTGCGTACTGGCTTTTTCCAATCAAAAAGGCGAACATCCTCCCTCGAACGTTATAGAACAGCAGCGTCGCTTCGCCTTCCGGAAGTCGTTTCTGAATCTCCTCGCATGTTATAACGGGCGGGAAAACCAGGTCTGCCGGCAAACGACGCAACAGCATGCTGTACAAAATCGCTTCCTGCTGCCGGGCGACGTTTCCCCATTCCTTATAGGCGTCAGTCTGATTTTTCAGATTGGCAGCGTCTTCCGGAACGACTGGCGTTTTTTGAATTGCGTCACGCATGCGCTGGGACTGCGTTTGAAGTTGACTGTACGCCGGGAATTCCGCCAGAATGTTTTGTCGCTGAGTTTTAGCCAGAGCGGACAACCCTTCTGACGGCTGTTCCAAAAGAAGACGCAGGTTGAACAGACGTCCGCCGGCAAACATCGGAGCGCAAAATCGGGCGCGACGTCCCATGTCGGCAATCATTACCGCCTTTTGATACTCTTCCCGTTCCAGAGCCAGCATAAACCAGTTGTCGTACGATTCCGGACGCGCGTTAGCAATTGAGGAAAACGCATTCATCGGATTGAGCGACCATTCTTCCGCCGACGGCGACTGTAACAACGGCTCGTAATATGCAACCGCTTTTCGAGGCGTGATAACGCTGCGAATTGACAGCTTTCCAGACTGATACAGGTTATTGAGAATGTCAAGCTGATACAGTTTGGGCGTAGCATGATTCATGAATTCCATCGACTTTGCCAAAGCCGCGTTCCCTTCCTGGATTTTACCGATCTGGTAACACATTTCCGCTATGGAGTAGTTGACTTTCGCGCCCAATTCCGAAATCTCAAAATCTCGACCGACATAACGCGCCTGCGCCTCTTTGAGGTACTTTGCCGCGTCAGCAGGCTTTTGAAAGTACAGGAGATTCTCCGCCATGCAAATGTTGAGAACGACTTGCAGACTGCGACCCGCCTTGACTTTTGCCCATTGAATTGCCGGCAGCAGGGCAGGACAGGGCGTTTTGGGGTTTCCCGCCAAATGAGCGGCGGACATCCCTTTGAACGCCTCGGCAAGAATCGTTCCGCTGGACGTAATTCGGGAATAACAGACGGCTGCGACTGTTGCTTCATGATAATACTGAACGGCGGCGGCGTTGTTTCCGGAATGCATCGCCTGACGCGCCAGAGCCAAAAACGCTATTGCAGTCAGAGGATGGTCAAACTGCCCGGCGCAGACAATGCCGCGACTGAGAAGTGGAATTGCCGTGTCGTATTTTTCCGCTCCCAAATACGCTATGCCTAACGCGACGTCAACCCACGTCTGTGACCAGTGGTTGGGCGGAGCAGGGCGCGTCGACAGCTTGCTGATGCACAGGTCGGTCAGCGGGTCTTCCTTGCAAAGCGGTCCCAGAAGTTCGTATCGACGATAAAGAGCCAAGGCGGTGCATTGCCATATTTCTGCAACGTCTACCTGAATCAGGTGCGCCATGACAACCGTTCCCCCGTGTTTGACGGTGTCGTACTGATTGACTTTACCGCGCTGGATGCTGAACGTGTCGGGAAACGACCCGAGCGTTTTCTTTCTGGCTCCGAACCCCCAGGGAATGTTAAGCTGTCGGTTGGTTTGCGGGTTTATTGCGGCGGATAGGAACTTGACGTCCAGCATCCAGTTGTAATACTGAACGTAAATGTTCAGAGCCGCGTTATAGTTTTCTATTGCCTTTTCGAAATCGCCGACGGCGTAGTACGCCTCGCCCAACATCGTATAGGCGCAGATCGAGTCAATCCAGCGCGAGCTGACGGACTTCATCGCTCCGCGAACTTCAGACTGATATGCTTTTATTGCGTCTTTGAACTTTCCGTCATTGAGCGTAACCTGTTGAGGGTAATAGCTCAAATGGGGAAGCTGATTAATTTGCGCCTGAGCGGAAACGGAGGCAATCAGAACAAACGCGACAGACAATATCGTTCTCAATATTTTCATGGCATCGGTACTCCTTGAATAATTAATATAGAGCAATTCATAATAGCATTATACCCGAAAATTGTGCAAATTACCAGACGGAGAGCAGAAAAAAATAAAATATCAGGAATTATTTGCTTTCAGGTTCTTCCGATATTGTCGATTGGGCAAAGAGCAAAAACGGTTAGGAGTTGGAAGCGTGCGTTATAATGTATTTATGTTGTTTTGAACTTCACGCCTAAAGGCGTGGGCTATGGGGGCATGAAAATTTCTCTTGTAAAAAACAAGATGAGAAGCAGAACCGCGTCCTGAAAGGACGCCATTTCTATAACCGTCGACTTTAGTCTACGGACGACGCAGCCATCCCCTTCTTAATCGAGTCAGTCCCTTTTTCGTCCCTCCCGGCGCCGTAGGCGCCGGGAGGGACGAAAAAGGGTATTTGTCGATAGTTTGTTTTGTTTACATCTCTTTCCCCGGTGGTTGAAAACCGCCGGTTATAGAGATGTCGTCCCTCCGGGACGGAGCGGTCTAACGTCCGCTGTCGCTCTTGAAACGTTGTATCTTCAACGCTGTTTGCAGACCATCAACCTAAATATGACAACGCTCAATTTAGGCGAGTTTCTCTTGCAGCTTCGCTATATCTGCCAGCGTTTCCGCATTCTCCGGCATAATGTTGGCAAGCCGCTGAAGGATTCCCAGAGCCTTTTCATACGATTCCCGTGCATCGGCTGCGTTACCTGTGCGTCTATCCCAATTGCCACGGTTTATGTACGAATCGCTCATAGAACGAATGCGATGTAATGAAAGGCTCAAATTTTCTTGGAAACTTTCATCATCCGGCGTGGTTTTTACGAGTTGAAGATCAACATTCAAAGCCTTCTCGAACCATTCCAGCGCAGAGTCTGTGTTTCCAGCGGCATTCTCCAACCGTCCAAATTGATCGTACAATGAACTCAAACTCAATAGTGTGACAACATTCTCCGGCGTTTTGTTGTCAAGTCGCTGAAGGATTGCCAGAGCCTTCTCATACGATTCCCGAGCTGCGGCAAAGTTGCCAGCGTCTTTCTCCATTTTGCCACGGTTTGTGTACGAATCGCTCATAGAACGAATGAGTTGACACGATGCTCTTAAATTATCTTGGAAAGCGATTTTATCTGGCGTGTTTTTTACGAGCTGAAGAGTAATATCCAAAGCCTTTTCGTACCATTCCAACGCAGCCTCTGTGTTTCCGGCAGCTTTCTCCATATCGCCAATATTCATACACGAAACACTCAAGTTATTCATAATATCGACGTCAGATGTCGTGTTTGCCAAAGGCAAAAGGGTTTCTAGTCCCTTCTCGTACCACGTCCTTGCAACGTCAGTGTTTCCAGCTGCTTCCTCCAAAGCGCCAAGGTAATCGTACGAATTATTTAAATCTCTCAGAACACCTAAATCATTAGGCGACTTTTTGACAAGTTG
This sequence comes from Thermoguttaceae bacterium, assembly GCA_017447745.1. Taxonomy (GTDB): domain Bacteria; phylum Planctomycetota; class Planctomycetia; order Pirellulales; family Thermoguttaceae; genus RUG11551. The sequence continues at coordinate 26,167 of JAFSMW010000207.1, read as the reverse complement.
CTGGTGAATATCCAAAGCCTTCTCATACCAAGTTCGCGCGGAGTCGTATTTTCTGTCCCTCATGTCCAAGGCGCCAAGACGCCAGTATGAGATAGCCAAATATCTCTGGGCGTAAACGTGATCCGGCATCTTTTCGACCTGTCGCTGGTCTGTTTGAAGTTTCTTTTCGTACCAGTCCCGTGCGGTGTCAATATTTCCCGCATTAAACTCCAAATCTCCCAATCTATCATAAAAACAACTCAAATCTGCTTGGACGTATATGTCCTCTGGAATCTTGTCAGATAACCACAGAGTTATTTCCAGCCCCTTCTCGAACCATTCTCGTGCGGCATTTGCGTTTCCGGCGTTACCCTCCAAATCGCCAAGGTCCATGTACGAACCTTTTAAATTACTCTGGGCGTTGACATCCGCCGACATCATTTCAGCCAGCCGCTGGTCAATTTTCAGCGCCTTTTCGAACCATGCCCTTGCCGCAACTGTGTTTCCGATATCTTTTTCTAAACGACCAAAGTTTGTGTACGCAGAGCTCAAATTTTGCTGAGCGTCAACGCTCTCCGGCATTTTGTCAGCTAACTGCTGGCGGATATCCAGCGCCTTTTCATACCACATTCTCGCGACGTCAGCGTTTCCAGAGTCTTGTTCTAATGAGCCAAGATCTCGGTACGAAAAACTCAAATTCCGCTGAGCTTGAACGCTTTCAGGCATCTGTTCAGCCAACTGCTGGTCAATTACCAGCGCCTTTTCGTACCATGTCCTTGCCTCAACGATGTGTCCAATGTCTCTTTCTAAATTGCCAAGTAGTTCATACGAAACGCTCAAGCCACGAAGCGCTTTGACATCGTCCGGCATTATCTTGACCGCAAGTTTGTTAATTTCCAGACCCTTCTCGTACCATTCTCGAGCAACGCTTGTGTTTCCAACGGCATTTTCCCGTTTGCCCAATCGCTCGTACGAAATACTCAAATACCGCAGCACTCTTTTATCTTGCGTAGCTTTGAATTTCTCAGAAATATTTAACATCTCTGAATAGCGTTCTTTTGCTTCTTTCGAATTTCCCTTGTCTCTGTCGATATCGCCAAGCGATAGATACGAATCTGCCAGATCGCACTGTATCTCGACGTTGTCCGGCTGTTTTTCAGCAAGAGATTTACGAATGTTAAACGCCTTGGTATGGGATTCTTTGGCAGCGTCCAGAGCGCCAGCCATGTAATTCATCTCGCCAAGGTCGCTCAATGCAAGGGCAAGATCCCTGAGTACGTCGTCTGAAGAAAAAACGGAAGCGCGCGCTTCTGCAATTCTCATAAACTCTTTGTATACGGACAGAGCGCTGTCGATTTTTCCGAGGTCTCTTAAAGTCTTTCCCGATTTATCAAGCATTTTTGTAACGCCCCAATCGATTTCCTCCTCGGAAGCTTCCAGCGTCCACTGTTCCGCAAGAACCAAAGCGAATTCAGAAATCGGCGATATGTTCCAAGCGTTTTTGGGGACGCACCAGAATCGCATGTCCTTTTCAAGCAAGTCGCTGCATTTTTCACGAATTTTAGCGTTGATTTCTTTTCGGGTTTCTTCAGGGATTTCCTGAATTACAGCGCCCGCAACCAGACGGTGCAAACGGGCGATATTTGGCTCGTTTTGCAAAGGCGTCAGGAGTCTGTACCCAGTTAGTTCATCGACGACGTCCCATCCGTCGTCTTCGTCAAGACCAAGCAATTCTGGAATCCAGCCTAAAGCCACCGTGTCGGGAACCATCACAGCGGCATAATCCAGGGCTTTGCGCGCGTCGTCTGAGAGCGAGGAAATGGTCGAATCCAGTACTACCGACACGGACGCGGCAGAATGAAGGGTCAATTCGCCGATTTTGTCCGCCATCTTTTGGACTGCTTCTGAAAGATTGTTGTTAAGCCGCTCGTATTGCTTCTGGTAGGTTATACGCTTTTTTTGGTCCAGATACGACCCGGTAAGCTCTACTGCCAGCGTGAACCCTTCCAGCAGTTTCGCGATTTTTCTGGCGGCGTCAGCTTCTTCGGGAGTTTCAAACGGAAAGAGGTTGCTCAGCAGTTCGACGGATTCGTCTTCGCTCAGGCGTTCAACAGATTCGGAGTGAATATGCGGAAAGTCGTTTGCGTTCTTAAGGGTAGTAATAATTACATGGAAATAGTCGGGAAGATTAGCCAGATTCTTCTTTGAAATCAGTTCCAGCTTGTTTACGTTGTCGAGAATGAGAAGAAGGTGCGCGCCTCGGGTTCTGAGAATTCCTTCCTGCTCATTGCGTTTGATGATTGCCTCCTGCTTCGCTTTGAGACAACTAAAAAGGAACGTAAGCTGCTGATCCTCTGAACCCTTTGGCAGTTCCCAGCCGTGCATTTCTGCGATCCCGCTTGTGAGAAGCGCTTCGGAAAGGGATGTCTTGTTTTCACACTTGACAAAGACCCGCCCCAGCTGATAATCCCATGCAAAGGCGTGCCCGTATGTGAGCGCCAATTCGGTTTTACCGAAACCGGGCAGACCGGTCAGAGCGGAATACGCCGCCTCGGCGCTTTCACAGAGGAACGCTCTGAGGGAAAGAAGATTGTCACGGCGACCAACGAAATTAGCGTTATATTTTGGATATTGGTTCGTGTAGGGCGATTTCTCCGCGGCATCCTGTCGCATGACTCTGTCCTTGACCTCTTCGCGAAGAGATATAAGAGCGTCGTTGATTCGACCGCGGTTTAAATAATCCAAATTGAAATCTGAACCAATCTGGATTTGACGAATCTGGCTGAGCCAGTTGGGAAAACGCGTTTGCAGATCCACTGGAATTTCAGGGATGGTTTGCAAATTGAAATCGTACACGCCTTTAATCGCAACGATAATCATGGGCGCTGTACCTTCCCCCAGTACGCGTCTGTGCATTTCGTGCTTCATCCACCAGTCGAACTCTTTGGCGCAGTACTCGCTCTTGAAATAGCCCGGCGACAACAGAACGATGAGGAACCTCGACTGGGCAAGTTCAGCTCGAATTGTCGAGTCCCATTGCGTCATGCTGTGGATTTCAGATTTGTCAAAAAAGACATTGATTTTCCTGCCGAACATCTTCTGATGTTCCTCTGAATTCTGGAGCTTACGTACGAACTCGTCAACGAATCCTGATTTGTCGTCGTCGGATTTGTTATCTTCGTGGGCGTAACTGATAAAATAGTCGTAATTGTATGCCATGTTTATTCTCCAAAATGAAAAGCGGAAATGAGCGCTGACGCCATCCGTTCGCCAGCGCTTGACTTCAAAAGCGTTTTTATCGTTCTCCTGCCAGGAGTTTAGACGGTTCTTCCGACGCGGCGGAGAACGCTGTCCAGACGGCGGCAAGGAGACACAATCCCAGCGTCAGAGCGAAGCCGATGCCGAGCTTTTCCCACGGGAACGTCAGCGGGACGTTGACCGCTCCGAATGCGCCGGTTGACGAAACGCCAATCGAGCACCAGGCGGCTATCGTTCCCAGCGCAAAGCTGACAAAGCACGAAACCAGCGCCAGTAAAAGCGATTCGGCGAAGATCATCCGAACTGTCTGGAATCGGGTCAGGGAGATAGAACGTAACAGACCGATTTCCCAACGGCGAGTTCTGACCGATGCGACCATCGTATTGACAACCGCGATGGAGCTGATAATCAGAATCATCAATGGCATTTTCGCCATCGCTTCTATAACGGAGTCTGCCCGGGAGTTGAGAAATGCGTTGAGGGATTCAATCGTCGACACCTTGGCGAAGCCCTTGGACGAAATAACCTGGGAGTTCTGGTCAGGAAGCGTAACTGCGCTCCCGCTGGTCGCTCCGTTACCGCCTTTCAAAGCTTCGTCGCTCTCAATAGCAATTTGAGTCATCGCGTAGTTGAGAGTGTTATAGTCCAGATTCGAATCCTTCTTTTCGTCAAACCAGAAGAACCGGTTGCGGTCTTCCTGGGGCGTGTTGAAAGCATCCCAGACGATATTGTCGCGGCAGAAAATCAGCCCGCCGCGCCCTTGACGGAATCGCAGACCGGACGTCTTAACCATCCACTGGTAGCCCGTATAGGACAGAACGCCGGCGATTTCAAACTTGACCGTTTTGGCTTTGCCGCTGTCGTCTTTTACTTCGCCCGGATTGCTGACGCCTGTCATGGATGTCGTCCCGATGGTTTTCGGCAGTCCGCCGAACGTGCCTCGCCCGCTTGACGGATCGGGAATGATGAATTCCAGCTCGTCTCTCACGTGAAGGTTGAGCGGTTGAGCAAAGGCGTCGATAACCAGACAGTAGTTTTTCTCTGTTGAGTTTAGCTTTGTAACAACGTCTTTGAGCGTCCCTTCAGACAGCGGGAACTTCAACATGGGGTTGGAGCCTTCAAACGCCTTGGCGACGTCAACGCCCATGATAACCATGTTGTCGTTCATGCCAAATTCATATTTACGAGGGTCGCCCGGCTTGTCGGGGTCGTATTTCGGGTCAAGCTTTTTGAGCGTTTCGGTCGTGAATTTGGCGTGTTCCACCTGCAGAGCCATAAATCGATCCGGGTCAACCGCCGTGCATGCCTTGACTTTTTCGACGTCGGCGTCTGAAATTCCCTTCGGGAAGAACGCGACGAGAGCTTCCGGCATGTCGTGCGTTGGCGTAAACGGAACGAGCATTGAATAGCCCCAAATCTCGAAGAAACAGTACAGCCCCAGCCCGACGCTGATGCTGATAACGGTTCCCACGGATCGCCACAGCGAACGGGTCAGCTGTCCGTGCAGAAAGACGGACGGAATCCCGAAAAACGCGCTGGCGATCGGGGTGAAAATCTTCTCGGAAATGATAATCAACGCTGGAATGAGCAGGAGGAATCCGATCGACATCAAGACCAGCCCAAACCCGCCGTAGAGCGTCTTTTGCATCGCCCCGGAGACGATGTTTCCGTAAACAATCAACGGTGTAACGGACGACAGAATCAGTCCAGCGACCGCGGAACGCCACGCCCAACTGTGGGGCGGGATAAACTGAGATTCCTGCAGCGCGTCAATCGGTTTTGTACGAGCTGCCCTGATTCCAGGAATAATACTTGCCAGCAGCGCGCCGCCGATTGAACACAGGAACGTCAAACCGATGCAAAGCCCGCTGAGTGTTACAGGAGAGTTGTTCCCGTTGAAAACCTGACTTGTCCAGAGCAATCCATATCCTGCAACCAATCCGCCGATTCCGCCTAAAACGCCCAGCAGAACAGCTTCGCCGACGATGAGGAAGAAAATCTGTCCGCTGCTCAATCCGATGCAGCGCAGCAGCGCCAGCTGGCGCGTTCGTTCGTTCACGCCCATGGACAGCGTCGTGAAAATAATAAACGTCGCAGCAACCAGAACCAGCCCGATGCTGGCGTACGCCTGTTTCAAAATGGAACTGGCAGTCTGATTCTCGGTCAATGCGGTTCTCACGTCGTTGACGTCCTGAAAGAGCAGGGGGGAGTCCTTCTCTTTAAAGATTTTTTCGTACTTGTCACGGAACGCTTTGACGTCTGTTCCCTCTTTGAGTTTGATGTAAACCAGATCGGTTCTCGGGTCGCAGTCCGCCAGTTTAGCCGCTGCGCCGAGAGGAACGTAGATCGCGCCCTGTGTAATCTGAACGGGTTTGGGTGTTGTATCGACTTTGGCAGCGCCGGGAGCGACGCGCTGAATCGGAGCGGAACCGCTCAAGCCCTGCTGAAAAACACCGACGATTTTCGCCTTGTTTTCAACGCCGTTATAGTAAAACTGGACAATCGAGCCGACTTCCGCCTTGCGATTGTCTTTGTCACCCATCGGACGCATTTGCTTCATCGCAGACGACCCGACAACGCATTCCAGAACGTCCTGCGAGTCTTTCGGGTAACCTGTTACAACCGTATTAAACCATCGGCCGTCTTCCAGCTTGAACGGACTTTCTGTCGTGTTGATTCCCACAACCAGAGCCGACCCCATCGGCGTTCCCATGCCTTGACGAATTCTGTCGTAGACGGAAAAGTTCTCGTCCGCCAGAGCCGACTGAACGCCAAAGCATTGCATAGCGGTGTCGACGGAAACGACGTCTTCGTCGTTGCGAAGCATGGCGATAATCTGCGGCGTCAACGGGCTGAGCGCTCTCATGTTGGGACGCCCGCCGCCCATTCCTCCGCCGAATCCGCCCATGCCGCCAGCGCCGCCCATGCCTTCTGGACGTCCGCCTTCCGGCTTGCCTTCTCCGGGCGCTTTATCTGCGCTGGGCTTTTCTCCCATGCCGCCGGGCATACCGCCGGGACGACCGCCCATGCCAGGTCGTCCGCCGCGCATGCCTTTGCCCATTCCGCCGCCGGGACCGCCTGCCATTCCAGCTGGGGGCGAGAGAACAAGTTGATACGCGCCGAGATAGTTTTCGGCGGTGTCACGCTTTTGAGCGGAGAGCTGGTCAAAGCCGCCAATAATCCAGACGGACATGCAGGACGTTGCGACAATCGCCAGCAGAGCCAACGCCAGACGAACGCGATGGACGCACGCCTCGCGAAAAATCAGTTTACAAAACAGTTGCATGGCAGTCTCCCCTTAGTTGTTGACGGATTGTTCAATCTTGCCGTCTTTGAGCGTAATAACGCGATCCGCAAAGGCGGCGACTTCGTTTTCGTGCGTTACAACAAGGAGGGTTCGCCCTTGGTCTTTACACAGTTCTTTAAGAATCTGACACAGCTTCATGGAATTGGCAGAGTCCAGATTCCCGGTCGGCTCGTCGGCAAGGAGAATGTCCGTCGGGGACATCAGCGCTCGGGCTACCGCAACTCGCTGCTGCTCTCCGCCGGATAGAGCGTCCGGACGATGAGAGCGTCTGTCTGCGATTTCCAAACGGGTCAGGAGCATTTCCAGCCGGTCTTTGTCAATGTCTTTCTTCCCTCCGGCGATAAGCGGCAAAAGAATGTTCTCTTCCGCCGTAAGCGTCGGAATGAGGTTGAACGCCTGAAAGATCAAGCCGATTTTCTCGCGGCGAAACCGGGTCAAAGCGGCGTCTGACATCGCGCCGACAGAGTTCCCGTCAATGGTAATGCTCCCGGAGTCGAATCGGGTCAATCCCGCCAGAACGTGTAACAGAGTCGATTTTCCCGACCCGCTTTTGCCCATGATGGCAACGTGTTCTCCCTTTTCAATTTGAAGGGAAACGCCGTTGAGCGCGTGAACTTCCGACGCGCCGGTTTTATACGTTTTGTAAACGTTTTCAATTGTGATGAACATGATAGTTACGAGTTGCGAGTTGCGAGTTGCGAGAGGACGCGGAGCGTCTTACTACTGCCTACTGCCTATTGCCTATTTCTTCGTCATGGCTAACGCTTTGATGGCGTAAGCGGTGGCAAGGTTCTGATCGTTTTCCATCCAGCGGTTGGAATCGCCGTTTTTCCAGGAGCCGTCCGGCTGCTGACGGGCGATGATTTCAGACGCCAGTTCAGCGCGCCAGTTGTGGGCTTTGCCGTCGGCGTCGGTGAAGGAGTCCTGTCCCAATAGCGACATGGTCTTTCCAAACGTGTTGAAGTAATAGTAAACGCCCGCTTGCTGCTGCATCGGGTTTTCCTGTACCGTGTAGTACTTTTTAATCCAGTCCATAGCCGCCTTGTAACGGACGTCGTTGGTATCCATGTTGGCGTAGATGAAACTCTTCAGTCCCGTATAGGACATGGAGCCGTAAGAGCGCATGCCGCCGTTTTCCATGTTGCCGTCGCCAACGCAGACGTAGAAGAATCCGCCGTCCGGGTTCTTGTCGGCAAACTTGGTTGTGTTGTGCGGGGACTCGCAATTCTGGCAGCGGGAAACGAAAACCATCGCCTTTTGAATGGCAGGGTCGTCCGCCTTCGCGCCGAGCGATTTTAAGGCGTCCAGGAAGAAGCCGGTGTTGGACAGGTCAGCGCGTCCCATCGTGCCATATCCGCTGCCGCCGTAGTTAAGGTTGTCAGCAGAATAGCCGTTTTCTTCGTTGTACTGGGTTGATCGGATGAACGTTTCCGCCCGTTTGAGAATGTTGTTGTATCGACCGTCAGCGTTCGCCTTGACAAACGTGTCGATGGCAATGCAGGACTCGTAGGTGATGAGCATCATGTCGGGATTGTAGATTCCGCCGTCAGGCTGAACGAATCCTTCCAGATACTTTAATCCCTTGGCGACAGCGGGGTCATCGGGCGACAAGCCAGCGTCCAACATCGCGCCTGTTACGAACGCGGAAATGCCGATTCCCATGAACTTGCTGAACGAGCCGTCTGCGCCCTGACCTTTGGTTTTGAGGTACTCGACGCCCTTGGCAATTGCCTTGTCGATGTTTTCCGGGGTCGCTTCCGGCATCGTTTCCGGACGTACAAACGGAGTGGGGGTAAACGAACCGCGTCCGCCCATTCCGCCCATAGCGGGTTTGCCTGCTACTTCCTGCTTCGGAGCGTCCTGAGCGTATACGCTGGCGCATAAAGCCAAAACAACCAATACCGACAAAAGTCTTTTAATCATGTTGAGTTCCTTTCAATGGAATAAAAGTCAAAACAGAACAGAAAAAACGAAGTCGGAGAATTGAATGACGATTCCCACGTCTCGCTTTTCCTGGTTGCAAAACGCCCCGTTTTGAAGTCGAAACGTTCCTGAATTTAAAGCATAGTAACTGCAATTTTATTGCATATTACTCAACTATTTTTATATATATTATAACGATTTTGTCAAAAGAAAAAAAGGGGGGGCTGAAAAGTTTTTGAAACAGGGATGCAGAGTTCAAATAGTCAAAATCCATATATGCTCATACATTCTAACGGCTCGCAATTTCTCCCAATCGTTCATCCAAAGCCGTTTCAATAAGGTTCTGAAGATTAATACCCATTTTACGCGCAAGCGAAACTTTAGACGCTGGAATAAAGACAACCGCAACGTCGTTGTTTTCCAAACCGTCTTCTATTCTTTGAGAGTCGTTTTTCTCCGAAGCCTCAAGCGGGTCGTCAACTTCGGGAAAACTATAGAGAAATTCCAATGCCAAATCAATACATGTTTTGGGATTGTAGTCGCCTGTTACATCCCAAGCTAATGTATCATTTAACACGGTGGCGCGAATACGGAAGAACTCCGGGTCTTGAAGCGGTTCGAAAACCGTTCCTGTCTTTATAAGCGGCTTGATATCCACCAGATGAATGGTTCCATCGTTAAAATAAACATAAACTTTATAGTCTGCTGCTGGAAGCGCTTGTACAACTACGGGATGATTTTCGTTTCTAAATATGTCAATTACGTTCTTTTTCATGGTTTTTTAAGTAGTATTTGTATTATTTTGAAAGTGGCGGTATTTTGTTTAACGGACGTGAATTTCGAGATAAATCCCAGTTTTCCAGCAATTCTTGTTGATACATGAAACACCACGCCAAAACAAGATTCAATTCCTTTCTGGGCAGCGCTCCTGCAATAACACTACAATCTTTAATACTGATTGACGCTTCATACGAACCATAATACGCATGAAAATGAGGTGGAACATGATCATTCTAATTCATTGTTATTTTAATCCCAAAGAACCAACTGATTTCTGGCATAATTATATCTCACTCAAAAAACATTAAATAACTGTTTTCTTTTTATTATCATTATATTTTAAAATAAATCAATAGGGGCGCCAAAGATGTTGGTTGCAAGAAAGCATAGAAAAGTTTTTACTCCTTTTCACGCCTCAAAAAACGTTCGCGTCTTTTAAATACAAAGTTCAAAAGATGATATTTCAGTACTTTCCAGAAAAAAATATGATTGCAAAAAAATCTCTTTTGTGGTATATTGCTCAAAGGATTTAATCGTTTGTTTGTTCTTTACAAAAGGATTTTCATTATGGCTAAACAAGTTAACAAACTGATTTGCGGAATCGCGTCGCTTATTATTCCCGGGTTGGGGCAGCTTCTCGGTGGTCGCGTTCAGTCGGCGATTTTTTGGTTCTTGCTCATACTTATACTTGGGGCGTTGCTTCCGTACGTGATAATTCCGTACTTGGGCAACCTTGGCAGTATTATTCTGGTTATCGCCTGGATTTTGAACATTCTTGACGCTATCAGGTAATGCAGTCATAAGAGCAAAGACGTCATAAGAGTCAATTTGTTAAAAGATTGTTAAAGAAGCAGTCGTTTAAACGTACAAAAACCGGGATAGCTTTCGCGTCCCGGTTTTCAGTTTTAAATCAAGGTTGTCTCAGCGAGCGCGGCGCCCGCTGAGTTTCTAAACCAAATCATTCGTTGGCGTTGAGATCGTCTTCAATCATGGAGTTGGGATCGAAGTCGTTGACAATCTGTTCCTGATTGTCGAGGTCGTCGTCCGATTTCGGCGCGTCGCCGAGAAGTCTGTCCATTCTGGAAGCGACTTCTTCTCTGGAAGCGGTAGGCGGAACCTGGTCCTGCCTGTCGTTCATAAGATTATAATTCTCTTCCATAACGGGTTGCGGACGACGGCGCATTTCTTCCTGCGCTTCTCTGGAAATGCCAAATTCAGCATTCTGATACAGTTTGAATCCGGTACCAGCAGGAATCATGTGTCCAAGGATGACGTTTTCCTTCAAACCGATAAGGTTGTCGACCTTGCCAGCCAAAGCGGCTTCGGTAAGAACTTTGGTCGTTTCCTGGAAGGACGCGCTGGACAGGAACGAATGGCTTTGAACAGCAGCTTTGGTAATTCCCAACAGCTTCGTCTGAGCTTGAGCAGGCGTTGGGGCTTCCCATGTTGCAATTCGTTTGCCTTCCATTTCCAAACGTTCGTTTTCCCGTTCGAATTTTTCTTTCGGAACCAGTTCGCCAACCTGGAAAGGACTGTCTCCCGGATCCTTGACCTTAACGCTGTTTTTGAGCTTGTCGTTTGCTTCTTTGAAATCAAACTTGTCAATCTGAGCGCCTTCCAACAGCTTGGTGTCTCCGCCGCTAATGACAACCACTTTGCGAAGCATCTGGGAAACGATAACTTCAATATGCTTGTCGTTGATTGTAACGCCCTGCGAACGATAAACCTTCTGGATTTCGTTGACAAGGTATTGCTGAACGGCTTCTTCGTTTTTGATTCGAAGAATTTCGTGCGGGTCCTGAGGACCGTCAACCAACGCGTCGCCAGCGGAAACGCGGTCGCCGGTGCGAACTCTCAGGTTCTTTCCATGCGGAATTTCCAGAACAGAAGATTCGCCTTCGAGCTTTTCGGAAACGATGACGACTTTTCGTTTACTGCCGCGCTTGTTTTTGCTTTTGCCCTGCAGCTCGATAATGCCGTCAATGTTGGCAATAATAGCCGGTTCTTTCGGTTTTCGCGCTTCGAAGATTTCGGTAACGCGAGTCAAACCTCCAGTAATGTCTTCTGTAGCAGACATCTTCTTTGGCGTTTTAGCCAAAATCGTACCGGCAAGAACTTCGTCTCCGTCATTGACTTCCAGATAGCTTTTGTCTGGCATGGGGTACATGTCCAGCGTTTCGCCGTTGGAACCTTCAATGATAATTTGCGGATGATGAGCGCCGCGGTGTTCCAAAATGACAATACGTTCTTTCTTGACGATCTTGCCGCTGCCGTCAGAATTGTCTTTGACTTCTTCGCGACGGAACGTTTCGCCTTCGATAAAATCGTCAAAACGAACGCGTCCGGCAACAACCGTGAAAATCGGGTCGTTGTGCGGGTCCCATTCGCAAAGAACGTCGTTAACTTTGACGTGCTGACCGTCTGTAACTTTCATTTCGGAACCGGACTGAATTTGGTACTGTTCCAGCGTTCGACCATGTTTGTCGAGAATCTCAACAGAACCGTTTCTGTCCAAAACAATTCGTTTGCCGCTGTTATTGACAACGACCTTCATGTTGACCAGTCTGACAAAACCTTCTTTTGTGGTCTTGATGCTGTTTTCCGCAACTGTTTTAGCAGCAGTGCCGCCGATGTGGAATGTACGCATTGTCAACTGCGTACCAGGTTCGCCGATGGACTGGGCGGCGATGATGCCGACCGCCATGCCCTGTTCGACCAGGGCGCTGGTAGAAAGATCCATGCCGTAGCACAGAGCGCAAACGCCCAGCGGGGCTTCGCACGTCATTGGAGAACGAACCATAATCTTTTCCAGACCAAGTTCTTCAATACGACGAGCAATTTCAGCCGTAATGAGTTCGTTTTCACGAACGATAACTTCATCGTTAAACGGGTCGACAATGTTCGTTCGGCTGACGCGTCCGCGAATGCGTTCTGACAGGCGGACTTCAGTGCTTTCGTCGCCCTTGTTGATAACGCTCTTGGTAATGCCGCGGTTGGTGCCGCAGTCGTGACAGGTAATAACGACGTTTTGAGCGACGTCTGCAAGTTTACGGGTAAGGTAACCGGAACTTGCCGTTTTCAAAGCTGTGTCAGCCAAACCTTTACGAGCGCCGTGCGTTGAGGAGAAGTATTCCAGAACGCTCAAGCCTTCGCGGAAGTTGGCTTTAATAGGCGTTTCGATAATCTGACCGTTAGGCTTGGACATCAAACCACGCATACCAGCCAGCTGACGAATCTGTTCGCGACCGCCTCGCGCGCCGGATTCCGACATGAGGAAGATCGGGTTGACGTAGCCGTCAGGACGATTGTGAATGTTGGCTTCGCCTTCGTAATGTCGGTCGTTTCTCAGAGCTTCAAGCATGTCGCTGGTAATGCGCTTGTTAGCCTGAGTCCAAAGGTCGGTAACCTTGTTGTGACGTTCGCTGGAAGTCTGAGCGCCTTTCTGGAACGCCATCTGTGCCTTGGCAACTTCTCGTTCCGTTTCTTCGATAATCGTTCTCTTGGACGCCGGCGTAATAAGGTCGTCAACCGAGAACGAAAGCCCGGATCGGGTGCTTTCACGGAATCCCAACGGGTTCATGCTGTCCAACAGGTCGATCGTAGCCGCTCGACCAAGCAGTTCGTAGCAGTCGGAAATGACTCTCTGCAGAGCCTTGCTGGTCATGAGTATATTGTAATACGGCATGCCCTTGGGCAGAATTTCGTTGAAGATCATTCGACCGACAGTCGTAACGATTCGTCTGTTTGGAGGCAGTTCCTGAGCATTGTCGTCTTTCTTCTTATCGCTGTCTTTAGCAACGCTCAGCCCCTCTGGAAGACGAACTTCCACTCTGGCGTGAATGTCAACCTTTTTCAGGTCGTAAGCCATGAACGCTTCTTCAAATGAACTGAAGATCATGCCTTGACCAAGACGGTCGTCCATTTCCAACGTCAGATAGTAGTTGCCCATAACGACGTCCTGAGACGGGGCGATAATAGGCTTTCCACTGGCTGGCGAGAAAATGTTGTTGGTTGACATCATCAAGGTGTACGCTTCCACCTGCGCTTCAATTGAAAGCGGAAGGTGAACCGCCATCTGGTCGCCGTCGAAGTCTGCGTTGAACCCTTTGCAGACCAACGGGTGCAGTTTAATGGCGTTGCCTTCAACCAGAATCGGTTCAAACGCCTGAATGCCCATACGGTGAAGCGTAGGAGCGCGGTTGAGCAGAACCGGGTGGTTGCGAATCACTTCTTCGAGAATATCCCAAACTTCCTCGTCCTTGCGTTCGAGCATCTTCTTCGCGCTTTTAATTGTGTCAGCGTGACGAAGTTCCTTCAGACGGCGGATAATGAACGGCTGGAACAGTTCCAGAGCAATCTTTTTCGGAAGACCGCACTGATGCAGTTTCAGGGTTGGTCCAACGACAATAACCGAACGGGCGGAGTAGTCAACTCGTTTGCCCAACAGGTTTTCACGGAATCGACCCTGCTTGCCTTTGATCATGTCGGTCAAAGATTTCAGCGGGCGGTTGGACGGACCCATAACCGGGCGTTTGCATCGACCGTTGTCAAACAGAGCGTCTACGGACTGCTGAAGCATGCGCTTTTCGTTTTTGATAATAACGTCCGGCGCGTTGAGGTCTTCCAGCTTGCGAAGACGGTTGTTGCGGTTGATGATTCGACGATACAGGTCGTTCAGGTCGGAAGTGGCGAAGTTGCCCGATTCCAACGGAACCAACGGACGAAGATCTGGCGGAATAACCGGAATAACGTCCAAAACCATCCAGGCTGGATCGTTGTCGGAATCGCGAAGGGATTCAACCAGCTTCAGACGGTTGATAAGTTCCTTTTTACGCTGAGCGGATTTGACAGTACCGAGTTCTTCGCGAAGCTGTTTGGACAGTTCCGTCATGTCAAGCTGGGAAAGCAGAGTGCGAATCGCTTCAGCGCCCATTTCCGCCTTGAAAGAACCGGCGCCATATTCCGCAACCGCTTCACGATATTCTTCGTCTGTCAGGAGCTGCGTTACTTTCAAAGGCGTGTCGCCAGCGTCTGTAACGACGTAGTCCTGATAGTAAATGACCTTTTCCAGGGCGGTGGTTTTCATTTCCAGCAAACAGCCCAAACGGCTGGGCATCGCCTTGAAAAACCAGATGTGAACGACCGGGGCGGCGAGTTCAATGTGCCCCATTCTCTTGCGGCGTTCGCGACTGTGAGCGATTTTAACGCCGCAGCGGTCGCAAATCATACCCTTGAATTTCAAACCGCGGTATTTGCCGCAGGTGCATTCCCAGTCCTTTTCCGGTCCAAAAATGCGTTCGCAGAACAAACCGTCTTTTTCAGACTTGTAGGTTCTGTAGTTGATGGTTTCCGGTTTCTTGACTTCGCCATGCGACCAGGAACGAATATCGTGAGGGCGCGCCAGTGAAATCTTAACAGACGTATAGTCGTTGACTTTTGTATATTTCTGATCAATTGTACTCATCGTTAGAAGCTCCCTCTTTCCAGTTGCGTGTTGTCTCTATCGAGTTGCGCGGCGCCTCTATCGAGCTGCGCGGCGCCTCTTTCGAGCTGCATGTTAAGACCCAGACCGCGAATTTCGTTGGTCAGAACGTCAAAGCTTGCCGGGGTTCCGGCTTCGAGCGTGTTTTCACCTTTGACCATTGATTCGTAAATCTTGGTACGACCATCGACGTCGTCCGACTTGACCGTCAGGAGTTCCTGAAGGATGTAAGCGGCGCCGTACGCTTCCAAAGCCCAGACTTCCATTTCCCCAAATCGCTGACCGCCGGAACGGGCTTTTCCGCCCAAAGGCTGCTGAGTAATCATGGAGTAAGGACCTGTGCTTCTGGCGTGAACTTTGTCGTCTACCAGGTGGTGCAGTTTGAGCATGTAAATGTACCCGACGGTAATTTCCTGATCAAACGGTTCGCCAGTTCGACCGTCGTACAGGCGAGCTTTACCGTTGCGCGGCAAACCGGCTTGTTCCAGCAGATCGTTGATTTCGGACTCTTTGGCTCCGTCAAATACCGGCGTGATGGACTTGAATCCAAGCGTTGCGCCCGCCCAGCCGAGGTGCGTTTCCAATACCTGTCCGACGTTCATACGAGAAGGTACGCCCAAGGGATTCAAAAGAATCTGAATGGGGGTTCCGTCCGCCAGGAAGGGCATGTCTTCACGACGCATGATCTTGGAAATAACGCCTTTGTTTCCGTGACGACCAGCCATCTTGTCGCCGACCGACAGGACGCGCTTGTTGGCGATGAAAACCTTGACTGTCTGCAATACGGGGTTGCGAAGCTCATCGCCGCGTTTGTGCGAGTTGCGTTTGCGTTCCAGCGTTTCGATGAGTTCTTTAACCTGCGGATACTTGCTGCGATACATACTGACGTATTGTTCTCGCTGCTTTTCCGTCAGGGACTTCCAGACGTCTGTACGTTCCGGTTTGAAATCGCGAGCGTTTTGAGCGACGGTTTTGTATTCGAGGTCTTCAATGAGCGTTTCGCCAGTCAGAGAATGAATCGGCTGACCGAGAAGCTCTTCCATAGCCTGAATCATGGCAGAGAATTTAGCGGCAATCTTTTCGTAGTATTCCGCTTCCAACTGAGCCAAAACGGTTTCGAATTCGACCTTTTCTTCCGGGGTAAGCGTGCTCTTGCGGGCGATGCGCTGCGTGTCGATGACGATGCCTTCGACGCCGCTTTGAACTTCCAGCGAGTCGTTTTTGACGTCTTCTCCAACGCGACCGAAAATCGCGTGAAGCAGCTTTTCTTCCGGCGTGAGTTCAGTCTTGGACTTGGGCGAAACCTTGCCGACGAGAATGTCGCCCTGACGGACGTACGTTCCAACGCGGACAATGCCGTTTTCATCCAGGTTGCGAAGCGACTTTTCCGAAACGTTGGGAATGTCGCGGGTGAATTCTTCGCGTCCAAGTTTGGTCTCGCGGATTTCTTTTTCCAGTTCAATAATATGAATGCTTGTATACGTATCGTTCTGAACGAGTTCTTCGGACAGAATAATAGCGTCTTCGTAGTTGTAACCTTCCCAGACCATAAAGGCGCAAAGAACGTTACGACCCAGAGCCAGCTCGCCGTGATCGATGGCGGCGCCGTCGGCGATGATGTCGCCAGCAGCCAGAATCTGACCCGGTTTGACGATTGGACGCTGGTTCTGACAGGTTTGGTCGTTGAGGCTGACGAACTTACGCATGACGTATTCGTCTTCGTACTGTTCGGATTCGATAACCTTGCCGTCCTTGTCTACCGGACCGGTAACAACGCAGCGAACGCCGTCTACATAGGTAACTTTTCCCGCTCGTTTTGAACGAATGAGCAGGCTGGAGTTGCGAGCCGCCGGTTCTTCCATGCCGGTTGCGACAATCGGGGCTTCGCTGCACAGCAGCGGAACGCCCTGGCGCTGCATGTTTGAACCCATCAAAGCGCGGTTGGCGTCGTCGTGTTCAAGGAACGGAATCAGACCGGCGGAAACGCCGACCATCTGGCAAGGTGAAACGTCAATGAAATTGACTTTCTTGATTTTGCCCGTTTCGTATTCGCCGTTTCTACGACCGACAACGTTGTCTCCCAACGCCTGATCGCAGCCGACGATGCGTCCGTTTTCAATGTGAACGTCTGCCGGGGCGAAGAAGAGGTCTTTTTCCTCGTCAGCGCGAAGCCAGCGGATTTCGTCCTGAAGAACGCCGTCTTTAACGACCTGATACGGCGTGGTGAGGAACCCAAATTCATCTACTGCGGCGTAGGTTGCCAAAGACGAAATCAAACCGATGTTTGTACCTTCAGGGGTTTCAATGGGGCAAATTCGACCAAAGTGAGAGTGGTGAACGTCTCGAACTTCAGAACCGGCGCGTTTACGGTTCAAACCGCCAGGACCCAAAGCAGACAGACGTCGTTCGTGCGTAAGCATGGACAGCGGGTTGGTCTGGTCGACAACCTGTGACAGTTCGCCGCGGCCGAAGAAGAAGTCTACCGTTGAGGAAATGCTCTTCTGGTTTACCAGATTTTGCGGAGACAACTCGGCGGGGTCTTTCATATTCATACGTTCTTTAACCGTACGCGTCAGTTTCATGAAGCCCTTGCGAAGCTCGTCGACAGCCAGTTCATCGATGGTTCTCAAACGACGGTTGCCCAAGTGGTCGATGTCGTCCAGCTGAGCGGCGGGGTCTTTATCGCACAATTGGATAAGGTATTTCAAAGCGGAGACGAGGTCTGTCGTTGTCAAACCCTGTTCTTTTTCGTCTACGTCGAGCTTGAGCTTGCGGTTGATTCTGAATCGACCGACCAGACCCAAACGGTAACGGGACAAGTCCTTGAATTTTTCGTCGAACAGCTGTCTGGCCTTTTCGAGCAATTGCGGGTTGCCCGGTCGCAGACGCTTGTAAATCTGCCACAAGGCGTCTTCATGAGATTTCGACTGATCGTCTTTGATAGACTCGATAATCATCATGTTTTTCGGCTTGGGCATGACTTCCAGCGATTCGATCGTGGAATTGACGATGCGTTCTGCAATCGCTTCTGTGATAGGTTCGCCAAAGTTGAGCAGAACAGAGCCAGCTTCTTCACCCGTGGGGATGATGATGTCGTCCAGAGCGTACATGCCGACCAGTCTTTCCGCGTCTTTAAGCGTCTTCGTTTTGAGCGTTACGACCAAATCGCCGTAAAACTCTTTCATCAAAGCCGGCGTGGACGAAAAACGGCTGTCCATAGCGCGAAGGAGCGTCATGGCAGAGAACTTGGGGCTCTGGTCAATACGAAGCTGAAGAGAGTTCTTCTTGGAAATGTTGATTTCGATCCAGCTGCCGCGTTCCGGAATGATGCGGCAGGAATAAGCGAAACGGTCTGAATTGTCTTCGTCGGTGATGAAGTCAATACCGGGAGAACGGTGAAGCTGATTGACAACGACTCGTTCCGATCCATTAATAATAAATTCGCCGCCGCCGAGCATGATCGGAATATCGCACAGGAAAACTTCTGCCTCCAAAGCGTCTTTCCCTTCGCGATAAAGTCGGAAGCGAACGCGAAGCGGATGCCCATACGTCAGCTTGAGCAAACGGCATTCGTCCGGTTCGTAACGAGGCGGACAAAGTTCGTAATCTACGTATTCCAGAGAAATCTTGCCGTCGTGATTTTGAATCGGGAAGAATTCTCGAAAAATGGATTCCAGACCAACGTCTTCGCGCTTTTCTCTCGGGATCCCATCCTGCAAAAAGCGGGCGTAATTGTAGGTCTGCAAACTGGTCAAATCCGGAATCGGAACGGCGAAACGCTCTTTACCAAAGCGACGCGTTTCCTTCGGACACAGACGTCGAATTTCTTTCGTTGCCATGAAATAAACCTGTTAGTTAAATGGTAATTAAAACGGATAAAAATATCTTAACTCGTGGGAAATATGTATAATTTGAGTGGAAATAAAGGGTTAGGGAAATTATTTCCGAGGAAAATCAGCTTCGGTGGTAGAAGCAGAGGTAAAATCCTGAAATGTCCTTAAAATGGAGGTGGGATGGAAAATACCAGGACAGCTTTCGATTTTTACTTCTGACCGGCTTTGAGAGAGCGGCGGCTGTATCAAGTAATTAAACACGGGCTGTTCTTGGCGGGAACCTTAAAAACACGATGTTTTTGAGGCGTACCAAGCGTCGGGGTTAATTATACATGAACTTCCTTTGGGGTTAAAGACTCTAAAATTATTGCAACAATTTCGCGTTATTATAATTAAAAATCCGGTTCGGTCAAGGGGGCGAAAACAAATTTTTCAGAAATTTTCTTATAATTTTACTTGTATATTTAGAAAGCGTCGTTGCTAATGGTCGAATCATTCTCCCTTTTCCTGTCGCAAAATGATATTTGATGAACGGTTGACATTGTTTGAAAATTGAACTAAAATAGACGTAGAAATTAATTGAACCCATTCCCTACTCCCCATTCCCTACTCCCAACTCCCCAACAATACCATGAAGACAAAACATATTCTCCTAACGTTGGTTTTGACCCTGACGGCGGGTCTGGCGTTCGGTCAGACGGAAACCCGGCAAGAGGAAGCGTTCTCGGGCGACGTCGACGGGCATACTCAGATTAACGACCGGATTATCGAAATGACGCCGGTCAACGCGCTGGCGACGCCGAACGTCAAGCTGGTTTCTAGCTCGCTTTCCAAGCCGGAGCAGAACCCTCTCCTGACGGACGGCTCCGCAGGCGTTTGGGTCGGCGACGGCAGAGTTTGGGTTGCAGGGAAGCCAGCAGTCATTTCCTATCGTCTGCCCAAGGCGGTGAAGCTGGAACGCGTCGGCGTTTGCACGTCCAATTCTGATCAGCGCGCCAATCAGGATTTCGAGATTGTCTTGTCCAATTCCGAAGGTTATACGCTCACGATTTCCTCGGGCGACAAGATTATCGGCTGCAATTCCGGTCCGTATTTGACGACGATGCCGGTCAATTCCAACATCGCCTTTGATACGGTTACGTTTAGAATCTGGAACACGTATCCCGCCAACGCCGGGACGCCCGCCAAGGCGAACTCAACCGCCAGAGATTGGTGTTCCGTTGTCGAACTGCTTGCCTTGACGACGCCGGAGACGGCGCAGTCGCTTTTCCCGACTCCGGAACAGTACAAGGCGTGGAGCGCTGAGAAAATCGAGGCGGCGAAAAGAATCCAGGAGGAAATGAAAGCCAAGTACATAGATCGCGTAACGGGCGCGCTGCCTCGCAGGACGGCGGCGCTGCGTTTGGCGTTAAACGACTTGTACGATTCCTATCCGGACGAGTACGAGTCAACCGACTTTATGGCGAGACTGGATTCCATCGAAAATGACTTGGCAAAGATTCTGCCGACGGTAATTTCGAGTTATGGAAAGCCGCTGCCGGAATCCGTTTCCGTGTCGCTGAATGATATTATTTCCCGGTTTAACCAGCTCCAGCGCGAGGCAACGCTGTCTAACCCGCTGCTCAACGATTTTTCCGAGCTGCTGGTTGTCAAGCGGTCGTATAAATCCCCGCGAATGGGCTTGCCGTGCAACTGGGAAAGCAATTCCTCGCTTCCGAAAAGCGGTTTTGACGACGCGATTGTCCGAATCCCGGTCAAGGGACAGGCAACGACTCTGGACTGGTCGAAAGTTTCGGTCGTCTACAAGCCGGAAAAGCCGGTTTTCGTCGGGGATGTCGATTTGAATTGGGATGCCGACAAAATCCTGTTCTCGTCCATCGGAGAGAACGACCGCTGGCAGGTTTTTGAATACAATCTCGACGGCAAGTCTGCGCCGAAGGAACTCACCGCCGACGAAGCCGATATTGATTCTTACGACGGATGTTATTTGCCTGACGGCAGAATTATCTATACGTCAACCGCGATCATGGCGGGCGTCCCGTGCGTTTATGGCTCGTCACATATCGCGACGCTGTTTTTGATGAACGGCGACGGGACGGCGAAACGTCAGCTGGCGTTCGACCAGGAACATTCCTGGAACCCGGCGGTTTTGAATAACGGACGCATTCTGTATCAGCGGTGGGAATACGCCGATTTGCCGCACAGCAACTCGCGCCAGCTGTTCCAGTGCAATCCCGACGGGACGGGTCAGCTGTCGTACTATAACAGCAACTCGTACTGGCCCAATTCGTTCTGGTATTCCCGACCCATTCCGGGCGAGCGGTCGATGATCGTTTCCGTCATTACCGGACATCACGATTCTCACCGCGCCGGCGAGTTGTGTCTGTTTGACCCGGCTCTGGGGAGAAACGAAGCGGACGGCTGTATTCAGCGCATTCCCGGATACGGCAAGAAGGTCGAGCCGATTATCAAAGACGGCCTGGTCAAGAATTCCTGGCCAAAGTTCTTGCATCCGTTCCCGCTGTCGGACAAGTATTTTATTGTTTCCTGCAAGCCGACGCCGCAGTCCAAATGGGGTTTGTATCTGGTTGACGTCTTTGACAACATGACGCTCCTTTACGAGGACGACGACTACGCTCTGTTGGAACCGTTCCCGCTGATGAAGCGCGAGCGCCCGAACCTGATTCAGGACAGAGTCAACCTGTCTCGCAAGGACGCCGAGGTTTATATTGCCGACATCTACAACGGTCCCGGCTTGAAGGACGTTCCCCGCGGGACGGTAAAGAGCCTGCGTCTGTTTACGTACCATTTTTCGTATCAGAACATGGGCGGACTGATGGGCATCGTCGGCGTGGACGGTCCGTGGGACATCAAAGAAGTCATGGGAACGGTTCCCGTCAATCCGGACGGCTCTGCCCGATTCCGCATTCCCGCCAACACGCCCATTGCGATTCAGCCGCTGGACGAGACCGGGCAGTCGCTGCAATTGATGCGCTCCTGGTTCACTGCGATGCCGGGCGAACTGTTACAGTGCAACGGCTGTCACGAAGACCTGAATCAGGCGGCGATTCCCAAAACGTCTGTCGGGTTCACTGCCAAGCCGGCGGAAATCCAGCCGTGGTACGGCAATCGCCGCGGGTTCGCTTACGCCCGGGAAGTTCAGCCGATTATCGACAAATACTGCTTGGCGTGTCACGACGGGTCGGACGAGTCCTGTAAGTCGATTGACTTGCGAGGCGATGTCTTTGTTCAAAACTACCATTCCATTCAGTCTGGAAACGGGACGGGGCACATTCAGCGCAATACGCATTTTTCCGTTGGATACTACAACCTTCAGAAATACGTCCGCCGTTCTGGAATTGAATCGGACATGCACCTGCTGGAACCGAAAGAGTTCTCCGCCGACACGACGGAACTGGTGCAACTTCTTCGCGCTGGGCATCATGGGGTTCGTCTGTCGGATCAGGCGTGGGACAGAATCCTGACGTGGATTGACCTCAACTGCCCGTACCACGGCACGTGGACGGAAGCGACAAAGAACCCGGGCGCTCAGCGTCAGCGACGCGTAGAATTGGCGCAATTGTACGGAAACCTCGACCCGCACGACGCCGAGGAGATTTACAAGACGGACATCGAAACCGGCGCGCCGATTCTGCCGAATCAGGAGCTTCAGGACGCCGACCAAAAGCCGGAACCGGTTGTCGAGCTGTTCCCTCAAGATTACAAGCCGGAAACGAAAGTTGTAACGCTGCCCAACGGTCAGGAGTTGGAATTCGTCCGCATCCCGGCGGGAACGTATACCGTCAACGGCGTTGAAACGAAAATCGAAAAGCCGTTCTGGATTAGCGCCCGGGAGATTCGCAACGACCAGTTTGCCGCGTTCGACCCGACGCACGACAGCCGCGTTGAATCGAAGCACTGCTATCAGTTTGGGATTCATGGCTATCCGATGAACAAACCCAATCAACCCGTCTGCCGCGTAACGCAGCAGTCCGCCCAGGCGTTTTGCGACTGGCTGACCAAACAGCTTGCCGCCGACGCTTCAACGTCAAATTTGACCTGTAAACTGCCGACGCAGACGCAGTGGGAATGGGCAGCCAGAGCAGGGAAGTCGACGCCGTTCTTCTACGGAACGCTCGATTCCGATTTCAGCCCGTTCGCGAACCTGTCGGACGCATCCATGATGAACTTTGCCACCAACCCGTATACTGTCGACAGCAAATACGGATCCATGCCGGAATTTGACGACTGGATTCCCGCCGACAAACGCTTTAACGACGGGGTGGTTTTAACGACGACGCCCGGCTCGTACCGCCCCAACGACTGGGGCGTTTACGACGTCCACGGCAACGTTGCAGAATGGACAAGCTCAACAGACGCCGCCGGACGATTTATCGTCAAAGGCGGATCGTGGTACGACCGTCCGTACCGAGCGGCTATCCACGCCTCGCGTTCGTACCCCGCCTGGCAGCGCGTCTTCGACGTCGGGTTTAGAGTGATACTTGAAGATAAATGATTTATAAATAAGGAGTTACGCTTGCGTCGGGGAGTGCGGCGGCTTGACGCCGCCTTGACCAATGACCCGCCAAAACCCTCTGCCTCAGCCGAAAAACTTTCTGGATCGCGGATATTATCCGCCGAAGAAATTTTATCACAAAGAACACAAAGAAATGGTAGACGAGCGTTATTTCATTTCTCTATTTTTTCTATCCTCTCTCCCTTTCTCTCTTTTTTTCTTAAATTTTTCCCTTTTTCTTCATTTCGATTGCAAAATTGAGTGTATAATATTATATAGTATAAAAAAGCGATAATCCATTTTGCGCCCGGGCGTTCTGGAGCAAAAGTCGTTTACATAACCGTCAACCTGTTTTACCCACTAGAAGGAGTAAAATAATGGCTAAGTATCAATCACGTTCGTTCATTCCCGCCTCCATTTTAAAATGCGCCAGTTTTCTGCTTTTAGCGGTTCTGTTTGCTTTGCTGGTTACAGCTCCGGCTCTGGCTGACGTTTTTGAGGTAACAACAAGCCAAACGGGAACGCAGAACTGGAGTACAAGCTCGACATTAACGCTAATGAGATCCTGTGATAAGGGAATTCGTTTTGTTCATAACGATTTTTATATTCGATCGCCAAGCACGAGCAACAATGAAACTTTTGCTGGCGATATTTATTTGGGATATGACTACGACCACTACGATGCTGAAAACGACAAGGATGTATTCACTATCTCGGAAACCTCTGGGACGCTCGCGTTAAAAAATACTGCTGATTCTAAAACCATTACAGTCGGTAATTTATACATGGCAAAGGGAACGGTGATAGCGTGGGGAAAGGAGAAACCAACTCTTGCTGGAAACATAATTGTAGAGTCGTCGGAAGCAACAATCAATTCGCAAGACGCAGCATTCTTTTATATAGCGTCTTCCATTGTTAAAAATACGCCTGACGCCGTTTTGAATTTGACTCCTAAAAACGATGCCAAAGGCGAAATTTGGCTCAGAAACAGTTCCAATGCCAATTGCCCGCTCAATCTGACAAGAGGTACAATTGTTATTGACGGCACAAATACATTCGGTAATGATTTTGGTCTAACTCTTCAAAACGGAACCTCAATTATTTTAGGCGGCAATTATGTAGGGGTTGCGGAAACATCTATCGTTGTCAACGGTTCCGTCCAATATGGACACTGGCAGAACACCTCAGCCAATAAAGTTAATTATAGCGATCTGATCGTTCCAGCAGGTTCAACGCTTACAGCCTATAACAAGTACAATGAAGGCGCGAAAGGCTCGATGGTTTTTGTCGGCGATTTGCAGGGCGCAGGAGCGCTGGTTGTTGACACAGTCGGTTCAACCAATACCAACTCCTTGACGCTGGGACATTCTCAAAACTCGTTTACGGGTACAGTTAATGTAAAAACCGGAAAACTCCAGTTCACGGTTAATGGTCACGATGGCGTTACTTATACAGGAACCAACGCCTTGATCAACGCTGCGTCCGTTGCTGTTGCCAGCGGCGCGACAATCGACGTTGGCGCGACGACGCAAACGTTCAATAATCTCAGCGGAGCTGGATCGGTGACTGTTAGTGACGGGGGAAGTTTAACGCTCAACTATACTGCTGAAGAAACCACTTTTTCCGGGAATATTACCAGTACGGAAGAAGTTATTAAAACTGGGAATGGAACGCTTAAACTTAATCAGGGCGCAAGCATTAATTGCCCTCTTAATTTTAATCAGGGACAGTTCTATGTTAACGCAACAGACGTAAGCGGTTCCAATTTCGCACTGACGCTTCAAGATGGAACGTCCGTGTTATTGAGCGGCAATAACATTGGTACAGCTGACTCGACTATTACTGTTAACGGAACTGTCGGTTATAGCCATTTAGCAGGCACCAGCGCAAATAAAGTCAATTATAGCAACATCCTGATTACTGCCGGTTCAACGCTTAATGCGGAGAATACTAATGGCGTTGGCGCCAAAGGCTCAATGGTCTTTGCCGGCGACTTGCAGGGAGCGGGTACTCTGAACGTTGACACAGTCGGTACTTCCAATACGAACAGTTTAACGTTGGGACATCCTGAAAACTCCTTTACGGGAAACGTCAACGTTACAAGAGGAAAGCTTCAGTTTACGGTTGTCGGATACGATAACGTAACGTATACTGGAACTAACGCTTTGATTAATGCAGCGTCCGTTGCCGTTGCCAGCGATGCGACAATTGACGTCGGAACGACAGAGCAAACGTTCAACAATCTCAGCGGAGCGGGTAATATCACTCTCGGCGACGGGGGAAGCGCGACGCTCAATAATACGACGCCCACCGAGTTCTCCGGCGTCATTTCCGGCTCTGGCTCTGTTACAAAAACCGGAGCGGAAACTCTGACGCTGTCCGGCGACAACACGTTTACCGGCGGAACGACCGTTTCAGAAGGAACGCTGACGTTAACTTACATCAATGGAACCAAAGGAACGCTGGCGACGGGAAGTTCGGTTACCGTTGACGGCGAAACGTCCGTTTTGGCAGGGCACGGCGACGTCCTGGGGTATTCTTCCGGTTCTGTCGGAACCGTCAACCTTCAAAACGGCGGGACGCTGTACAACGATTCTACCGGCAATCACATCACCGTCGGTGCAGCTATCAATATGAACAACGGCGTTATTACCGCTGTTGAAGACGCTAACGGAAACGGCACGTTCGGCAACTTCGTCTTTGATAACGCGATCAACGTAACAGGCGGAGAAGACAACGAGATTTCCGCCAAGAAAATCACGTTGCGACAGTATGCCGGCACGTCAGACGAAGAGGTCGGCGGAAAGATTACCGTTGCGTCAGGTGCAAAATTGACGATTTCCTCTCAAATTGCTGCTCATACCAGCCCGACTGTCGTTCCACTGGTTAAATTGGGAGACGGCGAGCTGGTTCTTTCTGGCGACAATACGTATACGACAGGAACGTATGTCTATGGCGGAACGCTGACGTTGGAAAAGGTCGGAGAGAAGGGAACGCTCGCAACGGGCAGTACTGTTACTGTTGACGGCTCAACGTCTGTTCTGGCTGGTCACGGCGATATTTTGGGCTACGGATCAAAAACCGTCGGG